>NZ_JNKH01000016.1:0-87124 GCF_000701985.1 Butyrivibrio sp. WCE2006
CTTTGCCCGCCAGCACAGGTTTAAGCTTCCGATAAGTTTCTGCTATCGTAATTAAACAATAGAGTTCCACCATTTCCATATACAATCATACAACATTTATACTGATGAAGGCACCTCTCTATTAACATTAGGTGATTTCGTCTTTTTGTCATGCTTGTCAATTGTCAATGTGCAGTATAATAATATTTCTATAGCGATAAATTATGCTGAGGGTAGTGCAATAGCTTGGCTTTCGGAACTTATTGATGATGTATCATGCTAAAGTTAACCGAACATATCTTTGGCGTTGGTTAATTCATTCTAAAGTTAATGACATTGAATCAGAACTCCTTTAGTGTTCACTCATATGACATTGAACATGATAATGGGAGAGTTTATAGGAAGAGCCAGGTACAACAAATTAAAGGGCAAAGGTCCAACGGCGCTGTACTGGGCTTTGGCAATCATCATTCCAACTGCTTTACATACTCTGTATGATGCCGGAACAATTTTTAACTATCCGGTTTTGAAGAATGGCGATTTTATTGTAGGTGGCATACTTGGCGGAGTAGCAATTTTGACAAATATTGTTCTTTTGATCTATGTGCTGGTAAGAGCCAAGAAGAACGCTGAAAAGTTCTCTGCTCTTTCTGTCTTACCTGAAGACGCGCAGTAAAAGAGGAGAATACCAATGCTTAAAAAGTACATTGAATTCATGAAAAGATCTCCACTGATTACTGCTGCGCTCTGCATAGTATGCTTTCCCTATTGAGCACGGCTATGTAGATTCAAGATATGTGACCCATTTAGCAATATATGAACAGCATATATGAAAAAATGATTAGTGCGGCTTTCTCTTTTGAAATACAATTTATATGCGTAGGTTACGTGTATTTTTGCTTATAGACAAAAGGGGTAGACAGCATGGGGAGCGAATATAAAGAAAGTAAAGATAACCCACTTCATAGAGAATATGGAATATGGAGTAACACGGTTTATATACTAAAGAAAATGTGGGAATATAAGCCCTGTGTTATCTTTCTTGTTTTTCTTGGAATTGTATGTAATTCCGTCTTATCGTATTTCTGGGGAATTTTTGGAAAATACGTCATTGATATTATCCAACTTGGATTAAGCAGGCAGGAAGGGATACGGCAGCTTACAAGGCTGATGCTGATAGCAGGAAGTATAAATCTTGCCTTGAACTTTGGAAGAGCTTTGTCTGATAACAGAGTCTGGTACAACCTCATACTCGTTCGTATGAATATGCTCACAGAGAGGATTGCGAAGGTATTAACTCTGCGATTTGAACTAGTTGAGAGACCGGATGTACTTGATATTGCTGATCGTGCCATGAGGGCAACTAATTCTAATAACAACGGCGTAGAAGGTATGATGCGCCTTATGAGGCAGGCTTTAACAAGTGCATTTACACTACTTGTTACTTTTGCTGCTATTTTAATTCTTGATTACAGACTGATCATAGCGCTTATCATTCTTGGACTGTTGCAGTTTCTGTATTACAGAAAAATAGTCAGGGTCGATAAAGAAGAGGTGTGGGATAAGATGTCTCCCGCATCCCGCAAATCAGAATATATGACCAGGATTACTCAGGATTTTGACTTTGCCAAGGATATAAGGCTCTTTGGACTGAGCGATTTTTTGTCCGGTAAACAGGAAGAAGTAAATAAAGAAACAATTGAAAAAATGGATATTCACCGCGATCTGTGGTATAAGCATGCCTTTGTTGTTCAGATAGCTTATGTCATTATAAAGGGGCTTATTTATGCAACTCTTTTTGTGGCTGTGTTTAAAAAGAACCTCTCAATTTCTGATTTCACTATGTTCTTATCGCTGGCAATGGCCTTTTCCTCTGCACTATTAAATTTCTTGCAGAGATTTGGCGATTATAAAAAAGCTTCTCTCGAGGTTGATGACTTCAGGTCATAAAAGACATTGCAGGGACAATGCAAATTTCAAAATAAGTGGGGACTGTCTATGAAATACAGAAAAGTTGCCCGGAAGTTTTTTACCGGAAAAATGATAATAATACTGGGGGCATCAGTATTTGCCCTCTCTACAGGGTGTGGAAAAACTGACGCACCTGATGTTAGTACAGAATCGGGTGAGGAAATAAATCCTGAAGCGAGTACAGAATCGGGTGAGGAAACAAGCACAAATGCAGGTGCTCAAATAAGCGATGATGCTGAATCATCGCTTGTTGCTACAAAAATAGACGATAATAGTAAACCTATTGCAGACTTTGACGAATTTGTAAATGGACAGTGGAAAGAGCAGAAAAAACAAAATAGCGATAACGGTGATGCATACTGGTGGGATGAACAGGAGGAATTCGATAAGGCAATAAGGGACATCCTTGATAATACTGATTTAGACGAAATTAGTGAGGATAGTGATCTTTACAAAGCAGTATCTATTTATCGCCGCATCTTAGATACGGAGGACTATGATCAGAGAATAGATTCAGCAAAAGAGCACTTGCAGCCAATCGAAAACATAAAAAGCCTCGAAGATATTTACAAACTCTATCAAACAGAAGAGTATATGATGTTCAGCCAGGCTTTTAAATTTACTGTTTCAGCTGATCATAATGGCTATCATGCGGTATGGTTCGAGCCAAATAGTATGATGGGCGATATGGATTATTTCAAGAGTCTTTTTTCTGAGGATAATCCAAATGATTCTGCCAAAAAAGAGTTTCTTTCTTTGATGGAAAAGCTTGGATATTCAGAGGAAAGAACAATAGAAATATTTGATAATGCCTCTGTTGTAGGGGAGATGATAGATGATTATTGGAAAGCTCCTGTCACAAACGACATCGTCTATTTTGACTCTTCGACACTTGAAAAAGAAAATGTTTCTGTACCAGTGATAGACATTCTTGGAAGCCTGGAGGCGCTTGGAAAAAATAAGGATTTTATTGCAAAAGATAACTTTTCAGACCTTCTTAATACACTTTATCAGGAAGATAATGTGGAAGCCATAAGGGATCACATGCTTTTGGGGACGATTACAAGACTATTTACACTCTATGGCGAAGATGTGCTAAAAGCTTCATATGGAATAGAGTATAGTGATCAGGCATGCAAGGCTATAAAAACATATGCTCCTGATGCCATAAATAAAGCTTACAGCGAGCAATATCTTGCAGACTTCGATGAGCAGCGGGCTCTTGATATGGTTGAAGACATCAAGAATAGCTATAGAGATATTATAGATAATACAGAGTGGCTTGGCATCCACGGAAAAGAGCTGGCTAAGCATAAGATTCTTACCATGAGAGTAAGCCTTGGGAAAAATGAAATAGAAAACGACCTTTCTGATATAAATCTAACCGGAAATCTGGTAGACGATTATATATCACTTCTTGTCAGCAAGGAACGTTTTGAAAGAGGACAGATTAAGAAAGAAGATGAGAACAGACAGATTTTTAATGCAAATTTGTTTGAGGTAAATGCCTATTTTATGCCTGCCTATAATGCACTTTATGTAAGTAGCGGTGTACTCGTTAATCCTTATTGCTCCAAAAACGCATCATTCGAAGAAATGCTTGGTTACTATGGAATGTTAATAGCTCATGAATATGCTCATTCCTATGATCCTACAGGAATTAACTATGACTGGCGTGGATGGTGGGAACCATGGATGACGGAGGATGAGGACTCCGCATATACCGGGAATCAGCAGAAAATTGCTGACTTTTTCGATGGCCTTGAAGTCGAATACGGTCGCAAGATAGATGGTGAACTTATTAAAAATGAGACCTTTGCTGATCTTATGGCTATGAGGTGCTGTCTAAAAATTTTGGAACAAAAAGAAAATCCTGATTATGATTTATTCTTTAGAACCTATGCAAGGAAAAATGCCTGCTATATTACAGAACAGGACATTGACCGCGCTATGGCAGATACTCATCTTATTGGCAAGGCAAGAGTGAACTACATACTGGGACAGTTTGATAAATTCTATGAAGCGTATGATATAGATGAAAACAGCCCATACTATGTTCCAAAAGAAAAAAGACTAGCAGTGTTTTGAAATGTGACAAAACTGTAATGTAAAAGCCTGATATTTGTAATATGATGATATTGGTGTCTGGAAAGCATCCTGAACATTTTTTTAGATTTAGGGCACAAACAAATATGAGGAGCTGCATTATGAAGCTGTTTTTGCTGGAAGATGATGATGCCATTGGCATGGGACTTAAATACTCATTGGAAAAAGAGAATTATGAGGTGGTTCATGTAAGGACGAAGAACGAGGCGCTGGAAGTTTTTTGTGAAAATAGCTTTGACCTATGCATATTGGACATAAATCTACCCGATGGAAATGGTTATGATGTGTGCAGATACATTAAGGAAAAAGAGGATGTGCCTGTAATTTTCCTAACTGCCAGTGACGCGGAAGTCAATGTAGTCATGGGGCTCGAGATGGGAGCAGATGACTATGTGTGTAAGCCCTTTAGGATAAATGAGCTTATGGCCAGGATAAAGACTGTACTTAGAAGAAGCGGACGTGGCAGAGATAACAGCACTTCTGAGACAGAGGGCATTCTTGAAATTCAAAATGTTCGCATACATGTAAGCGAAGCCAAGGTCGGAATAGTAGATGAATCATCTGGAAAAGAGGATATGATTGACCTAACGGCACTGGAATACAGGCTGCTTCTTGCTTTTTGTAATAACAGAGGAAACGTTATGTCCAGAAACCAGCTGCTTGAAGATATGTGGGATGTTAACGGGGATTTTGTAAATGATAATACATTGACGGTTTACATCAAGAGATTAAGAGATAAGATAGAAAAAGATCCTGCGAATCCTAGGATTATAAGGACTGTACGAGGGCTTGGATATATTGTGGATAAATGATAAGAATCCGGGTTTGAAGGCTGCGCATTTAATAATGTTATTTTGGAATAAATTGGGGAACATAGCTATGCTTAAAAACAAAGACTTAAGAATAATGATACTATTAGCAGCTGCACTTACCGCAGTAGCTTCAATATGCGGATATGCACTATGTGGCATATCCGCATTTTTTCTATTACTGGTGGTTGGAGTGACCATAACATGCGGATTTGTATTCATAACAAAGAGAAGATATGAGAACATAAGCGTTCTTAATCTTTATCTTGAAAAGGTACTTTCAGGCGGGGAACCTCCAAATATCCTGGACCAGGAGGAGGGAGAGCTGTCTATATTAAAAACGAATATTTACAAAGCCACATCAACTCTGTGCCATCAAAAAGACCTTCTATCGAAAGATAAGGTAGCAATGGCAAATGCTATCGCAGATATCAGCCATCAGCTTAAAACTCCGCTTACATCTATGATAGTGATGAATGACCTTCTCATGACAGAAGAGGATAAACAAAAGCGAGAGGAATTCCTAAAAACACAGTCCAATCAGCTTGACAGGATGAACTGGCTGATACAGACACTTCTTAAATTATCCAAGTTCGATGCAGGCACGATTGCCATGAAGTCTGAAATAATAAATGCAGATGATCTGATAAGCGAATTGATAAATCCCTTTGAAATTCAGATGGAGCTTAAAAATATCACATATCATCATGAAAACAGAAACATGCAGGTAAAATGCGATAAAAACTGGACTATAGAAGCTCTTCAGAATATTGTGAAAAACTGTATTGAACATATAGACGAAGGTGGAAAACTAGAAATAACTGCGCATGAAACCAACATTTTCACGGAAATAGTTATAGAAGATAATGGCTGCGGAATTCCTAAGGATGAAATAAGTCATATTTTTGAAAGGTTCTACAAGGGAAGAAATGCATCAAAAGACAGCGTGGGAATAGGACTTGCTCTATCAAAGTCGATAATCACAAGCCAGCATGGAGATATCCTTGTGGAAAGCAACGAAGGGGAAGGAACAAGGTTCAGGGTAAGGTTTTACAAGACAATTTTATGAAAGAATAAGGTAAAATCCGTGTGCTTATATGCAGAGCACTTTTAGGGAATAACGGATTTGACCGATGTTAATCATAAAAACGGAGATATAAGAATATGTGACTAAATTGTAATCAAAAAGTCATTTGATAGTAAGGGTAAGACGATAATCTATTCTCAAAGCAGATGGAAGTGATGACAAATGCATTCTTTCGAGTGATTTTCTAAAAACCAGCATTGGTATGAATTTATTACTTAAATGATCCAAGAACACATTATCACTTGAAGATATGGCACCACCTGCTACGAGAAAGGGGCATGAAAATGAAAATATTAGAGATCAGAAATTTATGCAAAGTATATGGTCAGGGGGAGACAAGAGTTGATGCTCTTAAGGATGTCTCTTTTGACGTAGAACAGGGAGAATTCGTGGCAATCGTCGGGCCTTCCGGTTCCGGTAAATCGACACTCCTTCATATACTTGGCGGAGTAGACGTACCAACATCAGGAACCTGCAATATAGCAGGAACCGACATCGGCAAATTAAACGAAACAAAGCTTGCGATTTTCAGAAGGAGAAACATAGGGCTTATCTATCAGTTTTACAATCTTATTCCAATTCTGAATGTGGAAGAGAATCTTACACTTCCGATTCTTCTTGATGGTAAAAAGCCTGATAAGGCTCTGCTTAATGATCTTGTAGATAAGCTTGGATTAAAGAATAGGCTGTCTCATCTTCCTAATCAGCTCTCAGGCGGGCAGCAGCAGAGGGTATCCATTGGACGTGCACTCATGAATCATCCGGCACTCCTTCTTGCGGATGAGCCCACAGGTAACCTTGATTCTGAGAACAGCAAGGAGATAATTTCACTCCTTCGTAAGTTCAACAAGGAAAACAACCAGACAGTTATCATCATTACTCACGATGAAAGGATTGCTCTTTCTGCTGACAGAGTAATTACAATTGAAGATGGTCAGATTACCAGGGATTCGGGGAAAGCCGGGGTGATGGCGTCATGAATATCATATCGAAGTTAACACTAAGGCATCTTCTGGAAAACAAGAAAAGATCAATAGTAACAATTCTTGGTATAGCTACTTCAACAGCGCTTATCAGTGCTATTCTTCTTGGCGTATTTTCTTTCTTTAGCTTCTTTGGCTATATTTCGGTTCAGACCTCAGGAGCTGCACATGCTGTCTTTGAGAAGGTATCTAAAGAGCAGTATGAGGAGCTTCTAAATGATAAGACACTTGAAACTGTGGGGCTTAGGGAGCTCGATGGGAAAAAGAGCGGAGTAAGGCTGTTAACAGATACAGATGAAAGATTCAGAGTAGGAAACATCGATCATGCTACTATGAAGGATTATTCTATGAGAGTTGTTTCAGACTATGAAGGCACTTTGCCTGTAAACTCATCGGAAATCGCTGTTGAGGAGAAGTTTCTCAAAGATAACGGGCTGGATCTTAAGGTGGGTGATGAGCTCACGTTTGAAGAGGGTTACAGATATATAGATGATGAGCTTGAGGGCTTTTCATATCTTGGAGGAACTTACAGATCAGACGAACTTTTTAAAGCAAATTCCACAGAGACCTGCACGATCACAGCGATTCTGCATGGAAACCGCGCCACGAAGGACTGGGATATATTGCGCGGCATGGATGATGGGTATTTTCCGAAGCAGGATGCGGCACAGGTTTCCATAATGCTAAAAAAGTGTAACAGTTCAGCAATTAAGCAGATCAAGGATATAGTAAAAAAGTATGGAATACAGAAATATACTATAAACACTGAATATATGCTAAGTAGATTTGCATTTGAAGGCAGTGCCGGTTCCTACAAAAGCTTTTTCGTACTTATGGGAATTGCTCTGATAATTGTAATTGCCACTTCAGTTATTCTTATCTTTAACTCTATAGGAATGTCTCTTACTGAGAGAATGAGATATCTGGGAATGCTGGCAAGTGTCGGCGCCACGGCGCGTCAAAAGAGATTTTCAATCTATTACGAAGGCTTTGTTCTTGGCATTATCGGTATTCCGTTAGGACTTCTTTTGGGATATATCGGAACAAGGATTACGCTGGCTATACTTGGAAGAAGGATCCTTGAAGCAGATATTCTGGCAGGGGCAGAGGGAATGCGAGGAACAATCCCAATCGTATGCCAGCCATCTGTAATTATCGCAATTATTTTCTTTTCCGCTCTTACAATTATGCTCTCTGTGCTGGTTCCGGGCATTAAAGCAGCCAGAATAATGCCTATCGATGCTCTTAGACAGAGTACAACCATTAAGGTCAGAGCGAGGAACCTGCGTGTAAATCCGCTTATTCGTAAGATATTTGGCTACGAAGGCGAGCTTGCCTACAAGAATATCAAGAGAAATGGGGTCAAGGGAAAAGTGATTACAATTTCCATTGCGGTTTCAATAATACTTTTCCTGACTATCAATTTCTTTTGCGAATCTATAAAAAGGGCTAATGACTACGATGTTGATATTCCATATCAGATCATAGCTTCATGCTCGCTTGATGAAAGTGATAGACTGCGGAGTGAAATTCGTGACATGGACGGGGTTAAGGATGTTTATAGCGCAGGAATGATTCAGTTTGCTTTTAAGAAAAAGCCTGATGATAAATATACTACCCTGGCCAACACAGATATTGCTGATAGAGCATTTTTGACGGAGAGCTTTAGGGATAAGCCGGATGCTTTTGATCTGTATAGTATGTCTGTAGCAATAGTTGATGATGAGGATTTTAATAAAATACTTGATGAAAACGGGCTTTCAAGGGAGGATTATTATTCGGGGCAACTTAGAGGAGTCCTCCTAAACAGCTACTTCCACGAGGTTAATGATGCACCTGTATTTAATGACGGCATCATAGGTCAGAGCCTTCATTATGATGAGACTATGGGCTTTCCACCAGCAATTGAAGTGGCGGCACTGGTTCCCTATACAGCTGACAATAAAGTTCTTGAGTATGTACCAAGAGGTACAATGACCGTCTTTGTGCCAAGGTCGGTTTACTATGAGAAGGCAAAAGAGGTACTTCCTGAAGATAAGCTGACACTGGACCTTGCAGTTGAGACTACAGATAATAAGGCTGTTTATTCCAAGATCTATCAGCTTATGCAGGAGGAGGGCTATCACAACTACTATTGTACAGACCTGACTGATTCCCTGAAAATTATGGACACAATTACACTTATGCTAAACACAGCTATGTACGGCTTTTCCACATTACTTACGCTTATAGCTGTTGCAAATATTGTGAATACCATATCTACAGGAGTCCTTTTAAGAAGAAAAGAGTTTGCCATGTATAAGTCGGTGGGACTTGATAATGGAGGCTTTAAAAAGATGATATGGCTTGAAGTTTTTCTCTATGGATTCAAGGCACTTCTGTGGGGGATTCCGATATCGCTTTTGCTTAGCTTTATGATGTATAAGTCCTTTGATTCGGCGCTGTATACCTTTAATCCGAACTTACTGTTTTATGGCGTAGTTGTACTGGCTGTATTTGGAATACTGGGTATCAGCATGGGACTAAGTATCAACAAGATAAAGGACGACAACATCATAGAAGCCCTTAAGGAAGATGCAGTGTAAGTCGAATTTTCCAAACACGAAAAAAATATCTTTATAAACTAGAAAAATTGTGTATTAATATAATCAGCCTCTTCCAATACAATCATTACAAGAAAATGAGTTTGGAAGGGGCTTTAAAATGGAAGAAAAAAAGATTACTTACAAAGACATATTGAAGATACCTAATTGCAGAAAGCTTATATCATCGAATCTTATTAACAGATTTGGAGACTCGGTGGATGCCATTGCATTTACCTGGCTTGTGTATCAGATTACAGGAAGTGCAACCTGGTCAGCACTTATATTCGGGCTAAATCAGCTTCCCGGCATATTTGTTCAACCGTTTGCATTTGACGATCAGGGGCCTTCTGCCATGAAGGCAGTTGAAGGTATTGTGAGCGAGTTTTGTGATGAATTTACAGGCGATATAAAAAAGGCTGCAAAAAGTGTGCAGAAATATTTGGAGCTTTACCTGAAAAATGATTAACCTTGTAATATAAACTGCTCAGCTTTCTGCATTATGTCTTTCAGATTACGAATATCTTCTGCAGTATGCGTGGTTTCAAGGGAATGGTTGGCTTTATCCACTGTGTAAAGCTTAAGTTCAAGCTCTTTGCATTTTGCTTCGGCGATGTCATTTGGACACCAGGGGTCATCAAGACCATGGAAGACTACGCCTGCATTTTTTCTTATTATGTCAAAAGTCTGCGGAACAGGGGTAAATACAAGGTGCCTTGCCCCAACCTGCAGTTCATTGTCAAAATGCGCAGCCAAAGCTGTGCCAATACTTTTTCCAATAAAAATAACATCACTGTAATCTTCAAAAGAAATATTACCAAGGACTTCTTTTATCTGATCGGCGGCTGTTTCAAAAGCCTCCTGCATCCTGATCTTGTCGTTCATAATCTCACGTGCTTTATGAGGAAATTTGTAATTAACCTCGATTATTTCATAACTGTTTTCACGGGCGATTCTTTTTGAAAAATAAAGAAGCGGCTTATCGCTGTGATAGCCCATGCCCGGGAAAATGACTGCAAGCTTTTTGTTGTTCATGCGTGCCTCCAAATATTTACAAATGAATCAATAGCAAAACCAATAACGATTAGGTTTTGTTTTCGAAAAAATGATATCATATTTATGGTACAGAAAACAAAAGAAATGGAGGTTTTTCATATGTAGTTCATATGAAAACATTACTATGCTTGAGAGGATAATAGAACCAGGAGAATATTTACCGGATGAGCGTAAACGCTTTAATAATGCTGCTTTAAAGGCGATGATAATACCGCTCCTTATAGAGCAGCTTCTGCAGATGGTGGTAGGACTTGCAGATACCATGATGGTCAGCTATGCAGGTGAAGCCGTGGTTGCCGGTGTAGGGCTTGATACCATGGTATACACCATTTTCATATATCTGTTTACAGCTATCTCCGCAGGGGGATCAGTAGTTGTATCTCAATACATAGGAAGTAAGGAAAAGGATAATGCGGATTTATCCGCTTCTCAGATTTTTTTTATAGGTGGGGCACTTTCTTTGCTATGTATGGTGATTATGCTTTTTTTCGGATCATCACTTCTTCAGATAATGTATCCTAAGGCAGAGGCAGATACACTGGCAGCCTGCAAGATATACATGTGGATTGTGGCCTGGTCTTTTCCTGCGAATGCTGTTTATAATGCCGGGGCTGCAGTTTTTCGTGCAATGGGACAGACCAGAGTGACCATGTGGGTTTCATTTGTAGCTAATCTTGTAAATGTTGTGGGAAATGCGATAGGAATCTTTGTTCTTAAAGCCGGTGCCGCCGGAGTTGCATGGCCGACTACGATTTCATGGTATGTGGCAGCAACTATTATGACAGCGCTGTGTATTGAGACAAGAGCTTCTGATGAACTTCTTGGAAAAATTAAAGCAATGAGTAATCCCAGAATCAGTATAAGGATTCGGGATTCACTTCGCCTTGATGCTCCCATGGCAGGTCGCATATTAGGTGTGGCTATTCCGAACTCAATAGAAAACACCCTTTTTCAGGCTGCCAAGGTTGTTCTTGGTATGCTTACAGCAACCTTTGGAACCTCGCAGATAGCAGCAAACACCACAGGGCAGACATTTTGGTCTTTGGCTGCATGCATGGGCATGTCCATGGGAACGGTGTTCATTACAGTAGTCGGACAATGCGTAGGGGCAGGTGATTATGAAGCTGCAAAATGGAATATAAAAAAGCTCACGAGGCTGTCGCTCTTACTTGCGCTCATCTGGAATGTTATAGTAATGGCGCTGACTCCGATTTTGCTTACTTTATATAATCTCTCCGATGAGACTAAGCGTCTGATACTGATAATAGTTGCAATACATAACCTATTTTCTGCGCTGGTCCAACCTTTTTCCGGACCTCTTTCATCCGGTCTTCGAGCTGCAGGGGACGTGAAATTTACGATGTGGGCGTCTATCTTTGCTACGGTTGTATGCAGAACAGCTCTTTCATTCATTCTTGCTTTGTGGATGGGAATGGGGGTCATAGGAATAGCCCTTGCTATGGTACTTGACTGGTGCATAAAGGCTGCGCTGGATATATGGCGCTTCAGAAGCGGGAAATGGAAAGACCGGAAGATAATATGATAAGAGTAGAGGGCTACTACAGGAAAATGAAAACAGCAAATAGTAACAACTTAAGAAAAATCACTAAATTTATACTTATTGCTTTAATGATTCTTATATTAGCAGGCATTCTGATTATACTTTTTTTTAGAACTGCCAATTATATGCACCATAAGATGATGTACAAAGGAGGTGTAAATGAAACTACATACTTGGATATTAATGGGCAGCAACAATATGTATCGATGATGGGAGAGAACACATCGAATCCGGTGATTATCTATCTTCATGGAGGACCTTCTTCTCCGGATACATTTATAAGCTATTGTTTTTCGGATTATCTTACTGATGAATATACAGTTATTGCCTGGGATCAGAGAGGATGCGGAAGAACTTATTTTAAAAATGAAAAGACTGATCCTGATAATCAGACAGCTACCTTTGAACAGGCTTTGGAGGATTTGGATGTGCTTGTTTCCTATGCCTGTGACAGATTCGAGCAGGACAAGGTCATTATTATGGGACATTCTTATGGGACTGTTTTGGGAAGTGTCTATGCAAAGTCACATGCAGAGAAGGTGCAGGCATATATAGGAGTTGGACAGCTGGTATCCCTGGCAGATGCAGATATGTACAGCTACAATGATGCCATGGAAAAAGCGAAGGCTGCCGGAGATGATACTTCCACTATGGAAAAAGCCTATGAAGAATATTGCCAGAATCCTGGGATTCCCAATTTGCTCTCACTTCGAAATCAAACTTCAATCTATCATCCTGTGGAAAAACATGCAGATCAGTTTGGATTGGCACTATTTTCTCCCTACGCAGGTATAGATGACTTGCGGTGGTTTTTATTTCAAATGGGAGATATTAATAAATATGTAGACAAGAACAAGCAACTCTTTGACTTTGTGCTCTCCTTTGATGCATGCAAGGAATCTATGGATTTTTCTATGCCGGTCTGCCTGATATCCGGCTCAGAGGACTGGGTGTGCCCTGTACAAAAAGCAGAGCAGTACCTTAAGGCTATCAGCGCTCCCATGAAGAAAATGTATAAACTGGAAGGATTCGGACACGATACACATTGTGCAGATCCGGAGGAATTTGCAAAAGATGTGAAAGAGTTTTTGGATGGTTGCCCGTAATATGAATATTTAGGGCTATATCAATGGGGGATTCTTCTTAAAATAGCCCCACGGCTATTGCATAAGAAAACCTGCAGATTAAATCTGCAGGAACTTTGTTGACTAAAAGTTTAGAAAGTAGGAAAAGTCTTAAACTTTCTAGATTTTTCAAAATGGTATTCTGTGTGGGCTTCCTATTTAATGCTTACGGATGATTTTTGAAAAAAGATAAAAAATAATGCAAAGTTAGCTTGACATAATGCGCAAAGTAAACTATACTAAATTTGCAAAGCGAACTTAGCAAGAGTATGGAGGCTGTCATGAAAAACAAAATAAAGGAGTTAAGGAAAGTGAATAAACTTTCGCAATCTGAACTTGCTGATATTGTTGGAACTACGCGTCAGACAATTACCTCTATAGAGGTAGGAAAATATACAGCGTCTCTGATATTAGCGTATAAGATTGCACATCACTTCAATATGAACATCGAGGAAGTATTTGATTTTGAGAGCTTGGAGGAAGAAGACTAATGAATAACAAAAAAATGAATCAGATGAGAGAATCAATTAAAAAACAGAATTTTGCATATGTTGGAATTATGCTACTTAGTGCAGCATTGTATTTTGTGTCACAGAGACCAACTATAACTGCAAGGTATGCAACATCTAATTATGCTGATTTCATGCAGGGATTTGTAATAGGAATGGTAATCGTATTGGACATCATAAGTATTTATCATCTTGTAAAGTATTCAAATGCTCTTAAGGATGATAAGAAACTTACACAAATCTATAACGAAATGCATGATGAGCGTATGTGTCATATCGAATCACTATCTGGGAAGTTTACAGTAAAGTTTGCAGCTATTTTCCTATTATTATTTGCAATAGTAGTAAGCTTTTTCAGTTTTGAAGCAGCAATTGCTATTATGGCAGCATTGTTTATACTGGGGATTGCCAAGAAAGTAAGCATGGTACACTATACTAGAACATATACGGGCGAGGAATAAAAAGAAAAGACTCAAGTTTCTACGAAGCTTGAGTCTTTTCTTTTTGTACTTCATTTGTAAGCGACCAACTAGAGGGCTTTATATTTACCTCTTACCATTGGAAGCTGGATATTGTAATCATGGCAAATCTTCATACCTTCTTCGGTTGGAAGGCAGTCATGGATTATTCCGTGCCTGTGGTCTTTTCTTGGATAGCCCTGTATCAATGCATCCATTCCTTTCATAAATAAAGTAAGGATAGTGGATGTGGCTGATGCATTGGGGCTAAGTACTGCAACGGTGTCCAATGTAATACATGGTAAAACAAAAAAAATCTCGGATGGTACTGTGCGCCGGGTTCAGGAGAAACTCCGCGAAATGGGTTATATTTGGGATAATTATGAGAGAAACAGTAGCATTGGAGCGAGTTACTACCTATATCTTGTAGTTGTACTGATTTGAAAAAGTAATTAGAATAATAATTGCAATGGTATTTCGGTATGTGAGAATTGCAGGTGTGTAAACAGGTAGTTCTCACTGTTTTCTTGGAGGGTAAAAATATGAGGAAAAAAACATGGCAGGTTGTGCGTAGATTATTGTCGGTCGCGTTAGTATTTGCTTTGACGATTGTACTGGCGAATCCGGTTGTGGCTGAGGCTAAGACAAAAACGCTAAAACTTCCCTTTGGTGACTTTGGGATCCCCGAAGAGTCTTATATCGAATCAGTCGCTGTGACTATTAATAAAACAGGAACATATAAAATTCAAGAGAAGAAGACTTCCAACTATTTTGCTGGTTTTATAAAGTTTGTTGTTCCAAAAACAAAAAAATATACATTTACTTTCAGTGAGCCGAGAGCTAAAGGTAAATCACCATGCCTTCCATACGTGCAGTTTACCAGACCTACCGGGATTGAGAATCAAATAACTAATGTTCCTGGATATTCAAAGGGGTATTCAGGTACTAATCAGTTTCCTTTTGCGTACAGAGTACCAGGCAAAAATAACGTTGCCAAGCGAACTGTAACAATGAATTTAGAGAAAGATCAGGTTTTATATATTCAGATAGTAAATGCTTTTTATGCCTCAAAAGGTAAAAAGTTTACCTGCAAAATGAAAATCAAGTAATCAATGCAACTGATGTAATGATTAACAATTATTCATAACGAAGATTTGTGATGCCTCGTGGTGTGATAACTGCGGGGCATTTTTTATTTCATAGCTTCCTAAGAAATATTGTCCTGACTTTATGTCATTTCAGGCTCAGTTTTGTATAATTGAGAGAGAATGAATTGTTGAAAACGGCAGCAGTGCTATTATGAGAATATAGAAAACGGAGGCGGTTGTGGGAGATAAATATTTATATCTTATTGTCGTACTGGTTGTAATACTTATTGTGTGCATTGCTGTTCTGATAAAGAATTACATGAAGCTGATCGCCGGGAATGATGCTCTTCGCGAAAGTATCAAAAATCTGGGCGAATTAAATGACAAACTCAGAATGGACAGGCACGATTACCTGAACCATCTGCAAATTATCTATGGGCTGATGGAACTTGAGGAATATGATGAAATGAATTCATACCTCAGAAAAGTTTACAAGGAGTTGCTTAAAACAGGGAAAGCTGTAAAGACGTCAAAGCCTGCTATAAACGCACTCCTGGCAGCCAAGATGGCAGAAGCTGAAGCTAAGGAAATCGAGTTTTTGATTGATGTAAAATCCGATCTTAAAAAGCTTGAAATTGAGGACTGGGAGCTGTGCAAGATTCTTTCCAATCTAATCGACAATGCGATGAAAGCGCTTGAAGATTTTGATGGAGAGGAAAAGAAAATCAGAGTACAGATCAATGAAACGCCTGAGAGATATATTTTCAGCGTTGAGGATAATGGGCCTAAAATCCCGGAAAGCATCAGAGAGAGTATTTTTAAGAAAGGCTTTTCCACAAGGAAGGAGGACGGCCACGGAATGGGACTTGCAATCGTATCCAGCATTTTAAGTAAAAACGATGGAGATATCGAGCTTTTGTCGGATGATGAGGAGACAGCCTTTACCATAAGTTTTGGAAAAGAGGACGAACATATCGTTCATAGAGGAACTGGTTGTCTCTAGCGTACGGCACATGGGTGCTTACGGTATCCGAATCCGATCGGTTTTAATCGTATTTCAACTTGTATTTGTAGGAGAGAATAATTATGGGATCAGTTCAGATATTGGGAGTGATAGTCCTGATAATAGGAATACTTCTGATAGGTGTCGAGTTCTACATGCCCGGTTTTGGATTTCCCGGGATAGCAGGTATCATCTTCACCGCTGCCGGTGTTTTTTTAACCGGAAGGAATTTTCAGGAAAGAGTTATGGTGGGCGTAATCACTATCGTAATAATCGCTGTAATGCTAGTGGTGAGCATAGTGATATTCAGCTCAAAGAAAATAAAATCACCGATTAAGCTTGATGAGGATCTACAGGGAAAAAATCTTTTCATAGAAGAAAAAGATATGGAATACCTCATTGGGAAAAAAGGAATTGCAATAACAGATTTAAAGCCTGCCGGAAAGGGCGAGTTTGATGGCGTTAAGCTGGACATTCTATCTGCAAATTATTATGTAAAAAAAGATTCTGCCCTTGTAATAACAGAAGTGAAAAATAACAGAATAATCGTCGAGGAGGAGAAGTAAAATGATGGCACCTATAATAATAGCAGCGATAGTAATAATACTGGTAGTTATGTTCTTTGCTGTAATCCCGGTTGGTATGTGGATTTCAGCGGTAGCAAGTGGAGTTAAGATAAGTATATTTTCACTGGTAGGAATGAAGCTTCGCCGAGTTAAACCGGTCAAGATTGTGAGTCCCCTGATAAAGGCCACAAAGGCAGGGATAAATGTTACAACAAATCAGCTTGAAGCTCATTATCTTGCAGGCGGAAATGTGGATAGCGTAGTAAATGCGCTTATAGCCGCAGAGAGAGCCAGTATGAACCTTTCTTTTGAGCAGGCATCAGCGATTGACCTTGCAGGACGCGATGTCTTTGAAGCTGTAACCATGAGCGTTACACCCAAGGTGATTGAGACACCTCAGATTTCAGCAGTGGCAAAAGATGGTATAGAGCTTCTTGTTAAGGCCCGTGTGACGGTACGTACAAATATCGATCAGCTTATTGGCGGTGCCGGTGAAGCAACTGTCCTTGCAAGAGTAGGAGAAGGAATTGTAACAACTGTGGGCTCAGCTACGACACATAGCAGTGTCCTTGAGAATCCGGATGATATTTCAAAAGTTGTTCTCGAAAAAGGTCTTGATTCCGGTACTGCTTATGAAATCATGTCCATTGATATAGCCGATATCGACATTGGCAGAAATATCGGAGCAAATCTTCAGAGCCTTCAGGCAGAAGCCAACACCAAGATTGCGCAGGCCAAGGCAGAGGAGAGAAGAGCAATGGCGGTAGCACTGGAGCAGGAGATGAAGGCAGAGGTTGTCAAGGCAGAGGCTGATATTCCAAGAGCAATGGCGGAAGCTTTAAGAAGCGGCAATATCGGTGTGCTTGACTACTATAATCTTAAGAATGTTCAGGCTGATACTAAAATGAAAAACGATATTGGGAACAGCATTGCTGAATATGTTGAGACGAAGAAGGATAAGAAATAAGCTTGCAGGTTGCAAACAATAATAAAGCAATAAAGCTGATAAATATAACAACGACTGCACGGTCAAAGGCCAATAAATGGGGAGAAGCTATGATAAGAGTCATGATAGTTGAGGATGAGGAACAGATAAGGATTATTCTAAAGAAAATGATTGAGAAAACATCCGATTGCGAAGTGGTATCCTCATGCGGCAATTTTGCTACGGCTATCAGCGACTTTTTAAGGCTTCGCCCCAATGTTGTTTTTATGGATATAGACCTCTCGGGGGAGAGCGGGCTTGAATGTGCAAAGGCCATTACTGAAGTGGATCCAAAGGTAAAGATTGTTTTCGCCACAGCCCACAGCGAGTATATGGCTAATGCTTTTGAAATATACGCTTTTGATTATCTAGTAAAACCCTTTGACCTTGAGCGAATCGGTAAGACACTTGGCAGAATAAAGAGCATGATGGAAGAGCAAAGCTCTGTGCCCCAAGGAACGAAGAATGAATCAGCCAGGAATGACGCAGCATATGAGAAGCTGATTATTCGTGGAAAGGAAGAGATAAATCTAGTCGACACCAGAGATATCATTATGGTAGAGCGAACCGACGGCATGTGCAGGATAGTGACTAAGGATGAGATTTTTCTTACAACAGCTTCGCTTTCTTCAATCCAGGAAAAACTGGATCCGGAAATATTCATGAGATGCCATAAGTCCTATATAGTCAGAACTCAGGCAGTTAAAAAGCTTGAAACATACGGCAGATGGACATACACGGTTAAGCTTAAAGACACCAATGAAACTGCGCTTATGACTTCTGAAAAATATAATGAAATGAAGCAAAAACTGGCGCTGTAATCAAAACAAAATAATTGTTGACAAATTGGTCTATCGTGAATAAACTTTAAATATAAAGTCGATTCATGATAGACCAAAATCTTTTTGGCTTGGAAATAAGAACTAATTTTGTGTTGAACTTGATAAAGTTCCATATAAACAAGCCAAAATGATTTGAATCAAGTAGTGGAGGGCAATATGGCGATTGAATTAGGCGAAGTTCAGATGCAGTTTGCAGAGCTCATATGGGAAAGGGAACCGGTAGGATCAGGAGAACTGGTTAAACTGTGCTCTGATGAATTCGGGTGGAAAAAATCAACCACCTACACTGTTTTAAAAAAGCTCTGCGAGAAAGGGCTGTTTCAAAATGTGGATGGCGTAGTCACATCCATTATTTCCAAAGATGATTTTTATAGAAAAAAGAGTGAGCAGTTTGTTGAGGAGACCTTTGGGGGATCACTTCCGGCATTTCTGGCGGCATTCACATCAAAGCAGAAGCTTTCAAAAAAAGAGATTGATGAGATAAAGAAGATTATCGACAGGGCAAAGGATTAGAATGTAGATATTGGCTGAGGATATGCTTTTGTTTTTCCAAAGAGAAACAAAAAAACATAAAGCTCTTATCCAATAAGAAGACACTGTTTGAAAATAGTTTTTATGGGCATACAGGCTAAGAGTACACTGCTTGATAATAGTTTTTATGGGTGGCTAATAGGGTAAGGCTTGATAGTAGGATGGAGGAAACGTATGGGGACAATTTTTATAAAGATCATAGAAATGAGCATATCTGCTGTGTTTCTTATGCTGGCAGTTATTCTGATAAGATTTCCACTTAAGAGGGGACCGAAGTGGTTTATGGGTATCTTGTGGGCTATAGTGGCTATTCGACTTGCGATTCCATTTCAGATTGAGACTAAGATAGGCTTAATGCCTGATTTTAACGGAGTAGTCGAGAGGTTTTTCAATGCAGAAGGAACGGGAAGTGCGGCTGTAGAGACTCGCCATACCTTTGTGCAATATTCTGATGCAGGATATGTTACAGAAGTAAACGGCAGAGGTGGCATAGATAAAGCCTTATCTGAAGAGAAGGATTATCTTCCTGCTGAAGAAATAACAACAACCTATACTGATGAAAGTAAATTGGGCACTTTGATACGTAGAAATGGTATGTTGAAAACTCTGTGCATAATCTGGCTTCTTGGAGTGTTTGCAGTCATTTGTTATGCGGTTTTGAGTTTCGTTTCTATTTGGAAAAAGACCAGAGCATCTATAATGCTTGCAGGTGGAACGGATAGGGATGGAATTTGTGGTTCTATGAAAAATAGCAACGGAAGTGTAAGAGCTTTTATTTCAGATGAAATTGATACACCTTTTATACTTGGCATTTTCAGGCCTGTGGTTTATCTGCCTTCAGGACTTGATGATGAGACCTTGAAAAATGTGCTTGCTCATGAAAAGGCACACATCAGAAGAAAGGATCATCTCCGCAAGCAGTTTGGTTTCATTCTTCTTGCAATCCACTGGTTCAATCCTCTTGTGTGGATTTCCTATATTCTTTTTTGTAAGGATATAGAGCTATCCTGTGACGAGATGGTTATTAGCCGCATGTCACTTGATGAGAAGAAGTCCTATGCAACATCTCTTCTTCTTTGCAGTACTCATCAGAAGCTAATTTTGGCTTATCCCCTCGCATTTGGTGAGGTTGGAGTAAAGACGAGAGTTAAGCAGATTTTCAATTATAAAAAGCCCTCATTCTGGCTAATCATGATGCTGGTTGTAATCAGCACAGTGTTATCAGTCTGTTTTATGACGAACGCGTCTGAAAGTGTAGTTGGTGGAGAAGGGAATTCTCCAGTAATATCAGGCGTGGATGAAGCTAAAGAGAGCATAATTGTAGATGGAAAAGATAATAGTAAGGAAGAACTTTTGACAACTGAAAACGAAGGAGAAAAACTGGCATCTACTGAAGGCAGAGAAGTTATTGAAGACAGTTCAGAATACGCTAAATACGTAACTACACCTCAGGAGCAGCTTTTATGGAGATGGGATCAGAGCTTTAGTAGCAGGGATGTTCAGGGAATATTAAGCGATTCTACCAAGGATGTTCAGACAAAACTTGTTAATGAAGGTGTGTTGTTTAAAGATGAGGACGGGGAGACCTTTGGCTGGTCAAGTCCATGGCCATTCGCCTATGAAGTAAAAGGACAGGCTGGTTCTATGTCATATTGCACGAACGAGGAAAAAACAGAGGGTGAAATTCACTACTATGCCACTGATTCCGAGCCGCATCTATATGTGTGGATAGAGAAAATCAAGATGGGTGAAGCGGAAGATGGAACCTACAAAGTAGTGGGTGAGCATCTTGATATGTACGACAATATTGATTCTTTTAAGGATTTGGAAAGCGCATATTTTAATAATGGTAGTGATAATGATGCAATTAATTACTGCAAAAACGGACTTGGTGAATATCTGAATGATCATGCAAAGTCAGATACTAATGGAATTTACAGCATATATTTTGATCCGGTGTCATCTGCTCGTTTCCTTCTTAATCTATCTGATGATGAGAGCAAGGTAGAAATAGTAAGAGGCGAAGATAATAGTGAAGGCACAGTAGTTTCAATCAGATTTTTAAAAGAAAACAAATATATGGACATACTCATGATAAAGCCGTGGGGAGAGGATGGAATATATGTTCCACAGATGAAAATGCCACAGGATAATTATGGCGAAAGACTATACAGTTTAAATAATCCGAAGAATGATTATCCTGTTGATGGTGAAGATGCTAGGAATCTGTTGTACACTGAGGATACAGAGGCTAAGATTGGCAATCTTCCATATTCAGATGATGTAGAAGAACAATTTGAGGATATTCATAAAGATAGCAAAAGATGATTTCTGCCGCACTTTATGGATAGCCGAAAAGCAGTGGAGAGAATAGCAGAAGTTGTTCTAACGTATTTCGTAGATAGGCAAAAAGCGTTAGAGAGAATAGCAGGAATCGGTCTACCGCATTTTTAAAATAGCCCAAAAGCTTGCATTCATTAGACTCTTGAATCCGGATACAAATATGATACAATTGCATTGCGTAAAATATGGCTGAATTTAAGAGGTTTATATCATGAATATTGTAGTAAGATATTGTTCAAAGACACCGTTTGGTAACACCAGAAGGATAGCAGAGGCTATTGCGGAAGGCATTGGGGTGCAGGCAGTGAGCATTGCTGACGAGCCAAAGCTTAATGAAAAAGCAGACATTTTTTTCCTTGGTGGAGCGCCATATGCAAATATCATGGCTCCTGAACTAAGGGAGTATGCTAATAATATTGATCCTTCTATGGTATCAAAGGTGGTTCTTTTTACAACTTCAAACTGGTCAAGAAGAACGGTACTTGCCCTTAAGAAAACTCTGAAAAGCAAGGGGATTTCTGTGTGTGAGGAATATTTCTTTGCTCATATGCTCAAGATAGATGAAAAGATTGAGGAAGCAAGGGCATTCGGGCAAAGAATGGCAAAGAGGAAATTGCCCACAAGAAGTTATTTTATTTAAAAGGTACTATATCCGCCACCTGATAAATGTGATAGTTTCATATAAACACTGATGAAATGAACGATCACAAAGGTGAACGGGATGAAGAAATCTACCAGAAAAACCATCATAGCAATTCTTTTGGTAAACTGCATATTAGTTGCAGTGGCAGTATGTGGAAAAATACTCAGCAGATTTGATTACAAGGATCATTTTGATGACATTGTAATCACTGTTAATGATAAGGGAATAACACTTAGAGAATTTGGATATTACATCTATGAGGTGGAAGCATTTGTTCAGAAGCAGGCGCTTTTATATGATCCTGAAAATCCCAAGCATTGGTGGAATACTCACTTTTCAGCGGGGCTTGATTCACAATTTGTTTGTGATTATGCTAAAAAAGTTGTCATAAATACGTGCATAATGGATGAAATCTATTATGAGGGTGCAATTAGCAAGGAAATCACATTAAGCAGTTTAGAAGAAAACGAAATTCGTGACGAAGCAGAAGAAATGCTTGATAGTATGAGTCCCGATCAGCTCGAAGCTACGGGACTGAATTTGTCTCTAATAATCAAAATAAAGCAAAAGCACGCTCTGGCTTCAAAGTATGCTCAGTATATCGTGGAAAATGGGGATTTTTCAGGATATTCCATGGAGCCGGAAAAACTGGTAAACTGGGATGGGGAATACTATCTGGAAGAGATTTTGCCGGGGCAAAATGTTGTGACAAATGACAGGATTCTGGATAAAATAACTTTGGGGAAAATTACCGTGAATAATGATTAGAGCCATCATTGCCACGGAGATGTATTGAGGGAACAGGTATGAATGAGGAACGCGATCTGACTAAGGGGAAACCATTATCACTGATTTTGAGCTTCGCCTTGTCATTGATAGTTGGGAATATTTTTCAGCAGCTCTACATTATTGTAGACAACATCATTATAGGCCGGAAAGTAGGCGCCGAAGGGCTATCTGCCATAGGCGGAACTGAATGGTTTATTTTTTTGGTAAATGGATTTGTCATAGGCTTGATCCAGGGATTTTCAGTTTTACTGGGGAATAAGTACGGGGAAAAGGATGAAACCGCTTTTTCTCAGTACTATAAAAAAGCTAAGGCAATCTGTTTTGTTCTGGCTATATCTTTAGTGGCGATTCTTTTAAGCACTTCCGGATTTGTACTAAGGGCGCTTGATACAAAAGAGGAAGTGTTTTCTTTTGCCAAGATCTATGTTGATGTCATATTTTTGGGGCTCCCTTTTCTGATATTTTATCAGTTTTTCGCAGCAGTTTTAAGGAGCAGAGGAAACAGCAAAATTCATCTGATGGCAATGACAGTTTCTTCACTGTGCAACATTGTTTTGGACCTACTGTTTGTAAGCGTTTTGAATATGGGCACAGGCGGGGCTGCTCTTGGAACAATCCTTTCAGAATGCCTTGTTATGATTATCTGTGGTTATAACGTTTATAAAAACAGGCAGAATATTTCTAATGTTACCCCTGGAAAAGGTGCCGGCTCTAAAGACGGATTTACCGTGGTAAAAGAGCTGATGACAATCGGCCTTCCCATGGCACTTCAGAGTGTGATCACGGCAATAGGTGGTCTTATTGTTATAAATAGAATCAATCAGTATGAGCTCTCATTTCTCACCGGATATACCATAGCGGGAAAAATATATGTGCTTCTTGAGATTGCAGCCTCTTCGTATGGACTTGCTGTAGTTGCTTATGTTTCTCAGAATATGGGTGCAAGAAATTATGAGCGTATTCGCAGCGGAGTAAGAGTAAGCGTGCTGCTTGGCATCATCACGGCTCTTTTGTGTTCAGCTGTAATGATCATTTTCGGACAGCCTTTGATGAAACTGTTCATGGATGCTGAGACTGCCAACGAGGCAGTATTTTCTTATGGCTATAAGTATCTGCAGGTTCTGGCTGCATTTTTCCCGCTGCTCTATATTTTATATATTGTAAGGTCGACATTGCAGGGTATGGGAAACAGCATAATTCCTATGCTTTCAAGCTTCGCACAGCTGATAATGAGGGTGAGCTGCGCACTTATTTTAACCCGCTTCATCGGATACTATGGCATCTATTTCGGGGAAATCTGCGCCTGGGCACTTGCTGATTGCATTCTGATATTTACATGTTTTCTGTCATTGCGGAGTGTTGGGGAACTGCGGGTAAATGAGTAAATGGGTAGTAAGTGGGGTGTTATCTTTTCTGCTACTATGTGGGGGATTTATTCTGCTACTATTGGTGGAAATGGAAATGGTGGCAGGGGAAGATGTGGGATGTATACTGCTACTATGTGAGGATACTGGAATAGTAGCAGGGGGAAAAGGCAGTTGAGATCGCAAGAAAATTTGATGAAGCTCCTGTCTATGATATTTCCACAGGTGCCAGTCTGTGGCTTAGTAAAGTCACGGAAGATGCACCGGTTGCCTTTGAAGAAACGGGGGCCCTGCGCTATGAAAGCCCTTGAAAAAATATTGAGCGATTTTGAGGCGGATTTTACAGGTGATGTAAAAAAGGCTGCAAAGAGTGTACGGAATTATATGATGCAGAAAAACCTTTGGCCAGGACCGGCTATGCGCATATAGCTTTTTCTATAGGCAGTAAGAAAAAGGTTGATGAACTTACTGAGCAGTTTAGGGCAGATGGTTATGAAGTTGTCAGCGGCCCTCGTATAACAGGAGATGGCTATTACGAGAGCTGTATTGTGGCTGTTGAAGGGAATCAGATAGAGATTACTGTTTGATAACTTAGGGCGTTCAAATCTTCAGAATATTCCCGATTTCCTTTGCCAAATCAACCATGAAATCTGCACCTGAACGCATCATTTCTATAGGGTTGCCGTATCCATAAGTCACAGCGATGCTGTCTACACCCGCACCAACAGCTCCTTTAATATCATAGGCGGTGTCACCTATCATCACGCATTCACTCTTATCCAGTCCATATTTTTCTATGGCAATTTCTATGAGACGCTTTTTATCAGAACTGTGATGAGTGGATAAAGTTAATTGACAATGCATCATTAAATGTTATCATATCATTATAAAAATTTTCAGAAAGAGCACTCATGTGCAAAGGTGAAGAAATGCGGAATTGATAATCATTTTTAAGTTAACACGATTTATGACCTGGGAACAGGTTTGTTTGTGTACGCTTGAAATGATTAGAGCAGATCATCTGACGAAGTATTTTTCGTTTGATGTGAGCTCTGCAAGTCCGACCGTGATGCTTCATTAGTCCGGTGGATTTTGTTATCGCTATAAATTCCTCATTCTTATATATTTGCCGATTGGCTTATATAGGTTTGTTTTAGCGAGTCTGTTTTTGCGTACACATTGTATGCAGAAACAGACTTTTTTTATCATGCAGGATATTCCGTTGGATTTCCTAATTTTGTTTCTGCAAGGAAGGAGGAATATATGGCACAGATAAATGTAACCGGCCTCACTTTTGGATATGAAGGCAGCTTTGATAATGTTTTTGAAAACGTTTCTTTTATGGTGGATACAAATTGGAAACTTGGATTTATAGGGAGAAACGGGAAAGGGAAAACAACATTCCTGAATCTTTTAATGGGAAAATATGAGTATCAGGGAAGTATAACTTCAAATGCATACTTCGACTATTTTCCCTATGTGGTTTCGGAAAATGACCTTGAAAAAACTCCTGATGAACTGATGGAGAAATGGAAGCCGGGGGTTGAGAGCTGGCGAGTAATGTGTGAGCTGCCAAAGCTATCGGTAGAAACTGAGCTCTTGTACAGACCTTTTAAAACCTTAAGTTTTGGAGAAAGAACCAAGATTATGCTTGCTGTTCTGTTTTCCGGAGATAATGATTTTCTGCTTATAGACGAGCCCACAAACCATCTTGATATGGAGGCGAGGGACATCGTCAAAGCTTATCTTGCGGAGAAAAAGGGATTCATACTGGTTTCCCATGACCGAGATCTTTTGGATGCCTGCATAGATCATGTTCTTGTGTTGAACCGGGCTACCATAGAAGTGCAGAATGGCAATTTCTCAACCTGGTGGGATAATAAGGAAAAGGCGGATGCCTTCGCCAGATCAGAAAATGAAAAACATCTGAAGGAAATAGGCAAGTTAAAGGCAGCAGCTGACAGAACAGCAAGGTGGGCTGACAAAAGTGAGAATAGCAAAATAGGATTTGATCCTGTAAAAGAAAATGACAGATCAATATCAACAAGGTCTTTCATTGGTGCAAAGACCAAGAAGATGCAGTCGAGAGTAAAGTCCTTTGAGGATAGAATGAACAGGGAAATCGAAGAAAAAGAAGGCCTCCTTCAGGATATCGAGGAAACTATAGATTTAAAGATCATGCCACTTAAGCACCACAAGGAGAGGCTCATTGAATGCAGAGATTTGTCACTTAAGTACATTGATGGGAATGAAAATGTGATAGAGAATCTGACATTTGAAGTGCTTCAGGGTGAACGGGTTTTTCTCAGCGGTGCGAACGGCAGTGGAAAATCCAGTTTGATAAAGGCGATATTATTTCAAAATGCTAATTTTGCGGGTGGAAATGGTGTTAATGACTTCATGGGAGGATATGATGCCGATGCGGATGTCATCAGGAGAGAAGCTACGGGAAAAAACGGCAGCCATGCTACAGACTCACAGAGTATGGGAAAACTGTCACTTTCCGGTGAACTTAAAGTTGCCTCCGGACTTAAGATATCCTACATAAACCAGGACACTTCTCATTTGAAGGGGAGCTTAATGGAGCATGCACAAAAAAATGGATTGGATTACAGCCTTCTTCTTGCTATTTTACGGCAGCTTGATATGAACAGGGAACAGTTTGCCAAGAATATTGAGGACTTTTCAGAGGGACAAAAGAAAAAGGTGCTCATAGCATCAAGCCTTCTTACACCTGCTCACCTTTACATCTGGGACGAACCGCTAAATTATATCGATGTGTTTTCAAGAATGCAGATAGAAAGGCTTATTGAGAAATATGCACCCACTATGCTTCTTGTGGAGCATGATGTAAGGTTCAGAGAAAAACTTTCATCAAAAGAGATTTTCCTATGAGGACCAAATTAAAAGATAAAGTTTGGAATTACAGCTTTTATATTTGTATTGTAATATTTTAGCTGTATAATTATAGCGCAAAATCTTGATAAATTGGCTATTGAAGAGGTAAAAGTTAATGAAAAAAGTTGCACTTATAAAAGAAATATTGATTTTAACACTGGCTACTATAATAATCGGAGCAGCGGTTTTCTTTTTCCTTATGCCGAGTCATGCATCTGTCAGCAGCATATCGGGATTATCAATTGTACTGACAAATTTTATACCGCTGTCGGTTTCAGCCATAACAATGATACTCAACGTATTTTTGCTGATCATCGGTTTTATCACCTGCGGTACTGAGTTTGGATATAAGACTGTATATACGTCTATTTTATTGCCTCTGGTGATTGGAGTATTTGAGAAGACATTTCCGGATTTCACCTCATTTACAGGGGATGCAACTCTTGATGTTGTGTGCTATATATTCTTTGTAAGTATAGGAATTGCGATTCTTTTTAACAGAAATGCGTCCTCAGGCGGGCTTGATATTGTGGCAAAAATCATTAACAAGTATCTAAGAGTGGATCTAGGTAAAGCAATGTCAGCAGCCGGACTGTGCGTAGCTGCTTCGTCAATACTTGTCTATGATGCCAAGACCCTGATACTCAGCATTCTGGGTACATATTTTAACGGTGTCATTCTGGACCACTTCATTTTTGATCAGAAGCTCAAGAGGAGGGTATGCATTGTTTCTCCTTTTGAAAAGGAAATAAGAAACTTTATATTGAATGAGCTTCACAGTGGAGCAAGTATATACAAGGCTATCGGTGCATATCGAATGCAGGAGCACAACGAGATCATAACCATCGTGGATAAGAGTGAATTCCAGAAATTGATGGCATTTATTGATAAGGTGGATCCACAGGCTTTTGTTACTGTATATAAGGTTAGCGAAATGCAGTACAGATCCAAATCCATGCCGGAGAGGATTTTTGAGGATTGATAATGTAAAGAAGGTAATGCAATACGCTTATATCTTTTGCAATGATCTTTTCAAATGCAGCAGCTATGTCCACACAGATAATCACAGGACACCTTGTGGGAGCCGGAAAAAACTGATGAAGCAGTTACTGTTCAGACAGCTCTGCGCACTTGCTGCGCTGAGCGTGAGAATGTTCTACGTCTTGAATATAGGATTTGCCCCTTTGCCGAAGGCAACTGGAATGGGCAAATCCAGTTGCTGTGAGCACCGTAAGGTGTGAACAGTAACATGAAGCATACAAAAGACCTGAAAAAGGTACTATATATTTTTAATCATGCGTATGTTAATTTCATAGTAGGAACACGTTTATTGCACTCGATATATCGTTTGCTGGTAATTGCTGGTGCAGCGATTTTTACAAAGGAGCTTATCTATGAAAAAGAATATACGCATGATTTTGCTTGGAGAACTACTGCTTTTCATAATTCTGTTTACTGTTCTTATGGTAGGAGGAAGTTATGGGATGTCAGCTGTATGGTGGTTTCTTGATCTTCCGTCACTTCTGATTATCCTGTTGGTTTTTATCCCGGGACTTATGATCATGGGAGAGTGGAAGGATTTTCTTAAATCCTTTTCTGTGGGGATTAAGGAGTATCGCCTTCTGGAACTTAAGAACATAATAGGAGCTGTGGATGCAGCTCAGAAACTGACTGTATTTGCGGCTCTTTTTGCTATTATTATTTCAGGTGTGCTGATTCTTGGACACATTGATGATCTGTCGCTGATTGGACCTAATCTGGCTGTATGCTTCCTGTCAGGATTATATGCGGTTATCATTGAGTTCTTTCTTCTTCCATTAAAGCTTAATGCTGAGCGGAAAATGAATGAAGAAATGGATCTTGGTGAGTGATAGAATTTTAACCGGCATCGTTCATAATAGATATGTGTGGTGCTATAATGATATATAGTGAAAATATATACTAAAAACAGTTTAATTGCCCAGAGAACCTGGCAATACAAAGATAATAAATGGTTATGAAAATGAAAGATCCGGGTATAACAAAAGCGAAGTATCTTCAGGTGGCCGGCAGTTTTGGACTTACCAAGAGAGAGCTGGAGCTTGGATACTTAAAGGTACATGGCTTTTCAAATAGAAGAATTGCATATATGCTTGGTATTTCTGAACAGACAGTAAAAAATCATTTTACTCATATATACGAAAAGGCGTGGGTTCCCGGACGAAAGGAATTCATTGCGTTGTTTTTACAGTGAATATTATTTATATAGGAAGGCAGTGACTTGAATAAAAAAGGTATTACATGAAAAATTAATATCTGTTATAATGGCATCCGTATCGGCTCTGCAAAGAGAATCGATATCAGTAATAATAAATATCGAAGATGTAAAGCTGGTATCATTGGAAACGAAACACCTTACGGGTGATAACGAACAACACGCCTTAGGTCTTCCCCTGGTAAAGAGAAAGGAGAACCCCGGGTATGTTACCACAGAATAAGTTTCAGGATGTTATTTTCACAATATTAATGGCCGCCGTTATGGTCTATGCAATGATTTGCTACAACATTTCGCTAAATGTAGGCGGAATGCAGAATTTTGTATTTCTTGCAGCCTTTAAGGAAATGATAATCATGTTGCCTGTTGCAGTAGCTATAGAGCTTATATTTGTTGGAAAGCTTGCGCAGAAGCTGGCATTTAGATTTGTCACTCCGGGAAAAGACCCAATGATCATGACGATTCTTGGTATTTCCGCAATGAGTGTTGTTCTTATGTGTCCCTGCATGAGCCTTGTGGCTACATTCCTTTTCAAGGATGCAGGCTTTGAGTTCATTGCTGTATGGATTGAGACAACAATAAAGAATTTCCCCATGGCACTTTGCTGGCAGATATTCTTCGCAGGACCTGTTGTACGTGGAATTTTTGGATTCTTTGTAAAAAAGTTTTCTAAGAATAGCATGGTAGAAGTCAAAAAGGCAGCCTGATAAATGAAATGAATAAAACAATTAGTAAAATCGCCAACCATTTGGAAATCTATATTTCCTGATGGCTGGCGATTTTTTGACTAGTGCTGCTGTCATTAAATACCTCGACTTTTTTTATTTGATGACAGTAGCACTAGATGCGGCGCCTGAAGACAATACAGCATATCTTAGAATTGGTAGAAATAGTCCAAGTGATTGTAAGATGCTGTACTATCCCAAAATTGAATTCAGATGTGATATATCCAGATATTTCGGAAGCCCGTTTTCGTAAACCTGCTGAACCTCACCTGCAATGAGAGGCTTAAGGTAATCTACAAATTCAGAAGTTATATCATTGCCTTCTTTTGTTATCCAATCTGTCGGAACTGATTTTGCTTCGTTGGCTATATTTTTAATCTGGGCATAGCTATAATCCACTTTGTAGGGATCATTGCTTATTCTGTTCAGGACAACCATACATCCTGTCTGTCCTTCTTCAGACAAAGCTACAGCTTTTTTACCCTGTGCAAAAGATTCATCAAGATCGGTTTTACTTGCCATGTGTGCTGCACATCTCTGAAGTACATTGATCTCCACTGAGCGTACCTTTACATCAATGTTCTCTTTTATAAGGAACTCAAGAGCTTTACCTGCGCCGGAGAGCTGCTGATGTCCAAAGGTATCGGCCATTGCCTTGCTGGATGTGATATAGTTGCCTTCCTTATCTCTTATACCCTCAGATACTGCAACTATTACATTATTGCGCTTGGAAAGCTCGCTGCGGACATCTATAAGGAACTGCTCCTTATCAAAAGGAACCTCCGGAAGGTAAATAAGGTGAGGCGCAGATGAATAACCGTTTCTCGCAAGAGCTGATGCTGCGGTAAGCCATCCTGCGTCACGTCCCATGATTTCCACGATGGTAACTGACTTGACTGCATAAATGAAGGTATCATGAGCAATCTCTAAGACAGAGCTTGCTATATACTTGGCAGCAGAGCCAAAGCCCGGGGTGTGATCTGTAGAGCACAGATCATTATCGATAGTCTTGGGAACACCGATTATCTTTATGTCTGAACCTATTTCCCTGGCATAATTTGAAAGCTTTAAGACAGTATCCATGCTGTCGTTACCACCTATATAGAAAAAGGCTCCAATATTATGTTTTCTAAATTGTGAAAAGATAAAAGAATATGAAGAATCATCATCCCTGTATTCCGGGAGTTTATATCTGCAGCTTCCTAAATACATGGCAGGTGTGTGAGTTAAAAGGGTTATAAAATCAGAATCGCTTTGAGCTTTTGCGGTAAGATCCAGATAATTCTCAGATAATACGCCCAGGATTCCATTTATGGCTCCATAACATCGGTCATAGTTTTTAGATTCGATGGTAGCGCTAACCACTCCTGCAAGACTGGCATTGATAGCAGAAGTAGGTCCTCCTGATTGTGCAACAAGAACATTTTTATTGTCCATTAACAAGACTCCTCAATTTTTGCTTTAATTCTATCACTTCAAAATTCTGATGTCACTATGAAATACTTGATAAATGCAGTATTTATGCGGTTTATATAGTTTTACGAAACATTTGGCGTCTTTTTCGTTAATGTGCATATATTGCTATTTTTGTTCATTATAATGTGGATCAAAGAGAGCTTATTGGAAATCCCGTGGCAGATTCCTATGCTGTGAGCACCACAGCGATTAAACAACTAAGATTTAATAGTTATTTAATATAGGAATCATCAAATGTTTATGCCTCCTTTGCAGCTTCTTTGATACAATACGATTGTAGAAAAGTTGTGCAGGAGGCATTATTGTGAATTGGGAGTTTAGCTATGTAATTCCTAGCTTTCTGGTACTGATCATAGTGATGGGATATTATTATTCATTGCCCAGATTACCGATAAGGCTGAATAAAGTATTTCTTACAATAATGATAGCTGAAGGCTTAGTGATAATAACCGACATGATTTCCAGCTGGGCGGATAATGAGTATAAATTATTACCTGCCTGGCTTTTAGTCGCTCTAAACACCATGTTTTTTATCACTTTTCATGTTCGAACCTATCTGTTTTTTGAAATCACACTTGTACTTCTCAGAGCATTTAATCTGAGGAGTAAACTAAGCGTCTTGCTTATGAAAATTCCGTTTATTCTCACTGAACTTATAACCATTATAGGTGTTTATACAGGATACGTTTTTTATATTGATGGTACGGGATATCATCGAGGTCCTCTTCATTACATTGTTTATGTATGTCTCTATTTTTACTTGGGAGCATCATTCCTTTATATTTTAAAAAATTGGGACAGAATCAGGCGCAGGCAGGAGCGAGTGAGCATAATAAGTATTAATGTTATTCTTTTTATTGGTTCATTTGCCAGAATATTACTGCCGCAGCTGCTGCTGTATGATACATTCTGTCTTATGTCCACACTTGTTATTTACCTGTCATACGGAAATCCGGAGTTTTATCTGGAAAGAAGGAATATGACTTTTAATAACAAGGCACTAAGGACCTACATTGAAGAAAATGAGGGTCGGGGTCAGTATAAAATCCTGTCTTTTGTTCTACGTGATTATCATGATTTGCGGGAAATCTATGGAACAGTGCAGATGAATCAGGGAATAGCACTGATTTCAGCCTATCTTAAGAAAAATTACCCGGATTTTTTAGAGTTCTATTATCAGAATGGACGGTTTGTTTTGCTTGGTGATAAGGATATGGAGTGGGAGGATATCCATGAGGAACTGAGACACAGATTTATGCTTCCGTGGAAATCAGGTAATTCCGAACTGTATCTGGAAGCCGGTTTTGCGTATATGGATTTTGAGGAGGGCTATACATCAGCTGATGTTGTCTTAAATACAATAACCATCATGTTGGAAAAGGCTAATAAGCTCGGAGATGATTATAACATCCTTACCGACGATGATCCCTTGGGAGAGTACGAGGAGAGATTGTACTTAAAGCGTACCATGGAAAATGCCATCGATAAGAAAGCGGTGGAAGTATTTCTTCAGCCAATCATTGACGCAAAAAAGAGAACTCTTGTAGGTGCTGAGGCACTTGCAAGAATAAGAGACAGTGAAGGTAATATAGTTCCTCCCGGAGCATTTATTCCCATAGCGGAGCAGAATGGAAGAATAAATCAGCTTGGAGAGCAGGTTTTTGAAAAGGTCTGTGAGTTTATAGCAGATAATGAAATGGACAGAATGGGTATGAAATTTATCAATGTAAATCTTTCGCCTATTCAGTTCATGAGATCTGACCTTGGAAGAAGATTCCTTACAGATACACACAAGTACGGTATTCCCCCGGATAAAATACATTTAGAGATAACAGAGGAAGCAATAATAGACGATCAGCTTATGGATAAGCAGATTCAGATCATGCAGAAGGAAGGTTTTAAATTTGTTCTGGATGATTATGGAAAAGGGTATTCCAACCTGAACAGGCTAAAGAAAGGACCGTTCATAAACGTTAAGCTTGATATGGAAGTAGTATGGGATTATTGTGCTACTCCCGATCACATAATTCCTATGATGGTAGAAGCTTTCAAAAAAATGAATTTCAGTATAACAGCCGAGGGAATAGAGACTGAGGAAATGGCAGTAAAGATGACAGAAATTGGCTGTGATTATCTGCAGGGCATGTTGTTCTCATACCCTGTTCCGATGGATGAGTTTATAAGAAAATATGGAAAAACAGATGAGACCTGATATATGGCCCCATCTGTTTTTAATTTCATAGAAATTCTTATTTTAACCGATATTATTTACTATTCCAAATGAAATATAGTTTTCAATCAGGGCTCTGAAGTCAGTGCCTTCTTCACATTTCTCGTTATAAATCCCATCTACCATGAGGCGAACTCCTCCGCCCTCAAAGTGTTCTACTACCTTGTATCTGTCTTTGTAAAAAGTACTTCTTGAAACGGCGACATTTTTTCTTACGCCTTTGAATTCCGACAAGGGACATCCGGGGAAATTAATATTTACAATCTGGCCGTAATCAAGCTTTACCTCAAGGGCTTCCTTTATCATATCCTTAAGACAGGCATTGGTTACTTCGTGGACATCATCGATATTTTCAGACAATGCAACAGCATGAAGCCCCTGAAAGGCGGCTTCAAATGCGGCGCCTGCTGTGGCTGAATACTGAATGTCGGTTGCGGCGTTGTAGCCATAGTTTATTCCGGATAATACGTAATGCGGCTTTTTAGGCATTACGTTAAGGCTTCCAACCCTGACACAATCTCCCGGTGTTCCGCTGCAGGAATATGCATGAACGCCTTCGACCGGAAAATCATGTGGGAAAACATCTATGGGTTCCCTTAGTGTTATGCTGTGTGATGCGGCACTTCTCTGATGAGCCGGGGCCACAACCCATACTTCGCCAAAATCCCTGGCAGCCGCTGCAAGGCGGCGAATTCCGCCGGCATCTATTCCATCATCATTAGTAATAAGAATTCTTTTCATGAACGTATCCTCTTCTTTGTGTATTGGCACGATTACTTCGTAATCCTGCCCTATCGGTCGGAACCATTCCGAATCATGACTTCGTCATGATGGTTCCTCCTTGTGAGTTGATTTTTTTTGATTATACCCTAAAAATGCTAAATAGCAAGAAACAACAAGGAAATAAGCAACATTATGACAGACAACAGACTCTAATAATGGGATTATTAATCATAAGTAAAACAATATGGGAAAGGATGGAAAATGGGAGCTTATAAAACAGGTAATTACAGAAATTTACTTAAAGAAATCGGTAAAAGCGATGCCGAAATAAAGGCCCGGATCGAAGAAGCCGTACAGACCTTTTTCTATGACGAGAATGAGCGTATATACCATGATGCCGGAGAGGATATGGGATACCTCACTGACACCGGCAATAACGATGCCAGGACAGAGGGTATGTCCTACGGCATGATGATGTGCGTTCAGCTTGATATGAAGAAGGAATTCGATCGCATCTGGAAATGGTCAAAGACCTATATGTTCATGGATGAGGGCGAAAACGAGGGCTATTTTGCCTGGTCCTGCCAGACTGACGGAACAAAGAATGCCTATGGTCCTGCTCCTGATGGAGAAGAGTTCTATGCCATGGCATTGTTTTTTGCATCCCACAGATGGGGCGACGGTGAAGGAATATTCGATTACAGCAAGCAGGCAAGAGATATCCTGAGCGCATGTCTGCACAAGGGTGAAAACGGCAGACAGGGAGCACCTATGTGGAACAGGGATAACGGACAGATACTGTTTGTTCCGGGAAGTCCGTGGACAGATCCTTCATATCATCTTCCGCATTTCTATGAACTGTTTGCATTGTGGGCTAATGAAGAGGACAGGGAATTCTTCAAAAGAGCTGCAAAGGTCAGCAGAGAGTATCTTGTGAAGGCATGCCACGGTAAAACAGGTTTAAATCCAGAATATGCAAACTTTGACGGAACACCTATGGACAAGGAACTTCCCTGGGGAATTTTTTGTGATTTCTTTAGTGATGCCTACAGAACTGCAGCAAATATAGGGCTTGATGCAGTCTGGTTTGGCGAGGATGAGGGACAGCTTAGTGTACCTCTTAAAATGATGAATTTCTTTGGAACTGATCTGGAGGCTGTAAGATGTGCATACAAGATTGACGGTACACCGCTTGAAAAACCGGTGCTTCATCCGCTTGGACTTTTGGCAACCATGGCACAGGGGGCTCTTGCGGCAGCAGATGAGGATTTTGAAACCGCTAAAAAATGGGTAGAGTGGTTTTGGAATCAGCCACTTAGAAAGGGCCAGCGCAGATACTATGACAATTGCCTTTATATGTTTGCGCTTCTTGCACTTTCAGGTAATTATAGAATCTATTAAAAAAGGGGAGGTTTTTAAACAATGGGGAAACAACTAATTTATTCGGTGTATTTTATACTGCCGATCATTTTGCTTTGGGGGGCAAAACCTACAAAACGGGGCGAGTGGAATGACAGCTTTGCGCTTGATCAGACAAAGGTATTCCAGGGATTTTTGACAATTTGCATCATGCTTCATCACATAGGACAAAAGACCTGTGCTTCATGGCTTTTTCCTAAAAGCAGAATAATACCGGGACTGGAGTTCTTTGTTCCGATAGGATACATTTTTGTTTCATTTTTCCTGTTCTTCAACGGATACGGGGCATACAAGAGTTATCACACAAAGAAGAATTATCTTAATGGTTTTGTGAAAAAGAGAGTGTTGCCGGTAGTCCTTTCACTTTACTCCACAACTGTGATTTTCTTTATTGCAAGACTCTTAGTTGGTGAAAAGATGGATCTGCCCGGAGCGCTTTTGTATCTGTCAAGCATTAAGCTCTGCAATCCTAACACATGGTACGTAATTGTACTTCCGTTCTTCTACCTGGCTTTTTATTTTTCATTCAGATTTATTAAGAAGGATGGGGTTGCAGTAGCTGCTACTACAGCATTTGTGCTTCTTTACATTCTGGTTGGAACAAGCATAGATCACAACGATTACCTTATCAGAGGTGAATGGTGGTGGAACTGTGTTCACATGTTCCCGATCGGAATCATATTTGCTAAGTATGAGGATAAGATCATTCCTCACCTTAAGAAATACTACTGGGTATATGCCATTGTAGCTGTTTTGGCGGTTTATCCTTTATATCTGTATTCAGTATACGCACAGGATGCATTCTCATATTATGGTGAGAACTTCTTTGCGCCTGACAAGGTAATGAGAAGAAGACTGACACTCCTTAGCCAGGTGTTTGTGACTACTGATTTTGTTTTTGCAGCACTTCTTCTTGGCATGAAGGTGAAGATAGGAAACAGGTTCTTAAGATTTATGGGAACAATAACCCTTGAGTTCTATCTGATACACGGACTGTTTGTAGAACTTTTTGATCATACCTTTGACGGAGGAGTACCCTCTCCATTCCCGATCAGAAATGTATTCTTGTATGTAATTGCCGTGTTTGCACTGGGTTTACCTTCAGCTATTCTTTTAAAGAAGCTTCATCAGGTTATACTGGGCACCGGAAAAAAGAAAGCAGAAAATAAACTTCTAAATAAGGCTTCTTAGAATATTGGGCGATTTTTCCATAGTACGTTCAAAAAGTAATGACTTCTTGCGGGCAAAAGCGGAAATCGCAGGCAATAAAATTTAATATACCGGTAAGGGTAATCGACACATGAAAACCATCATACATGAGGCTGCAAAGGCAGGCATGTACGATGGTTTTTTTATCGTAACTTAATGTCTTGTTTATCACAATTTTATAGGAATGGGAGATAATAAATTTATGATGATTATTAACATGTCACAAGCATGTCCATTTTTAAGAGGATTGATTTATGAGAAAAAGAGTGCTCTCTACATTACTTATTGTAGCTCTTTCAACACTTATGCTGGTAGCCTGCTCAAATAAGAAGGATTCACTTGTGGGCTCTGATGCTAAGGCAGGAAACAGTACTGTCAAAGTTATAGATATTCTTTTGACAGAGGAAGAGTATGGAATCGGAGTTGATAAGAATAAGCCTGAATTATTGGAGGCTATTAATAGTTTTATAGAAGAAGGATTAACCAATGGCAAGTATGAAGAAATAACCGGCCATTATTTTGGTGGTGAAGGGGAGCCTGTTCCGATATATTCAGCTAATAAAGATAATTCAAAGGATCAGCTTATCGTTGCAACAACAGGAGATTTTGAGCCATTTGATTACGATGATGGGGATAAACACTATGGCATAGACAAGGAACTTATAAATGCTATAGCTGAAAGTCTGGGAAAAGAGCTTGTGCTTGAGTATATAAATTTTGAAATTTTATTTGCCACTGTAAATCAGGGAAAATGTGATGTCTGCATAGCAGGCATAACGATAAACGATGAGCGCAAGGAATATGTGGACTTTTCTATTCCCTACTTCCATGCAGGGCAATGTCTTGCCACCAGAAAGGATAATACAGAACTGGATTATGCCAAGACTTTGGAGGATATAGAGAAAAAGCTGTTGGAATTTGATGAGAATGTGGTTATTGCTGTAGAGACAGAAACGACAGGCGAAGATTATCTTAATGGTAAGGAAGGGACCTTTGAAGGCGTTAAGTGCAAAATACTAAGATGTCCCACTTTGAGGGACTGTCTTATAGAACTTAATAATGGAAACGCCGATTATGTAATAGGAGATTCTGCAGTATTAAAGTATCTTATTGCCAATGGATGAGAAAATGAAACATGAGAAAAATTAGAGACTACATCGGAATTATAATTTTCATAATTATGTTGGTAGTTCTATTAGGCCTCCTGGCAGGCCTTATTTCCATGTATAAACCCGCCAAAAAAAAGCAGATTATGGTTGGGGCGGTATTTATTGATGACATTGATGACGACGGATGGAATGAGGGGCATTACAACGCTATTCTTGCGTCCTGTGAGGAATACAATTACAAATTGCATATTGTTACAAATGTCAAGGAAACTCTCGCTGATACAGAAAAAGCTGTTGATCAGTTGGTAGAAAATGGTTGTAATGTCATTTTTCTTACAAGTGGCGGTTTTGGTAAGGAAGTATATCCGGTATTTGAAAAGTATGAGGATGTGCAGTTTTATACTATAGCTGCAGATTCAGAGCCGTCTAATGCAATCTCATATTTCCTTAGAATTTATCAGATGCGCTATCTTTCCGGAATACTTGCAGGAATGAAAACGAAGAGTAATGTACTTGGATTTGTTGCTGCTTCAAATACGCCGCAGGCTAACAGGGGAATAAATGCATTTTTACTCGGGGCCAGAAGCGTGAATCCTGATGTTGTTGTTAAAGTCAGATTTCTTGGGACCTGGACTGATGCAGAGGCCGAAGAAAAGGCGGCCAGAAGACTCATATTGGAGGATGGTGCCGATGTAATAACATATCATGCAAGCATCCACACTGCTGTGGATGCTGCGGAAGAGCTGGGAGTGTATTCAATCGGCTATAACAATCATAATACAAGCTATTCAGATAATTATCTGGCATCAATTCTATGCAATTGGGATGTTTTATATGGTGAGATATTAAGTGATTTTACAAAAGGAAATATTTCTGACGACAAGTATTACTGGAGAGGAATATTGTATGATGCAGTGGGACTTTCTGAGCCATCCGATGCGGTCACGGAAGAGATGAAAGAACTTGTAAGAGAGCGAAGAAAACAGCTGAATCAGGCTAACGATGTGTTTAGAGGAGATCTTATCAGCAACGAAGGAAAAGTAATGTGCAGACAGGGAGAAAGGATAACTGACGATGCTCTCCTTCATAGAATGAACTGGTTTTTGGAAGGAGTGGAAATATATGATTAAGAAACTCCGTTATTTAAATAATCAGATCATGGCTGTGCTGGCAATCTCTCTGCTGGTTTTGGTAATGCTTGGTGCTTTTCTCTATATGAGTATAACCAGTCATGTGGATGAAATCACAAAAAAGCTCCTGGCAGATTCGGCTAAGGCTGCATCGAATTACTATCAGAAAGAGCTTATGACAGAAATGAGAACCTTAGAGCACATTTCAATTATTCTGGATGATAAAAATCCTGACAACCAGACTTCAAATATTGAACGTACAAAAACTCTGATAAACGATGTTTTTGACAAAGAACCCAGTGTTTTGGTTGGGGTTATAGATGCAGACGGCAAAGCTATTATTGGAGAAGACTTATCTATTTCAGAATATCAGGGCATTCTTTATACTTTGTGCGGAATAGCAAATGTAAGCTACTTAAAGACCGGAGCAATTCTGTTTTCTTATCCGGTATTGAATGGGGATAATGTTCACTATGCAGTTTACGCGATGTGCTCTGCTTCATATATCAGGAAATATCATAATCTTGGAACCTTCAATAATATTGGAAATGTATCTCTTATTACTAAAGATAATGATGTGGTAATTTCGTTTAACAATAAGGAGGAAGGTGACGAGGCGTTTTATAACAGCAATTCTGTAAGAGAAGTATTTAAGAAGCTTAGGGTCGGACAAAAAAGTGAATCCGTAAATGTTGAAAAAGTGGAAACCGTTAAAGGAGAACTGCTCTTTTATACTGCTGAAATAAAAGACACACCATTTGTGCTGGCAGGTACTATTGATTATGAAACAGCTGCAGGAGAGATGGATACACTGGTGTGGTCGATAATGAGTGCATATGGTTTGTTCGTGTATCTTGCTATGATACTGGCTATTTTCCTGATCATATCTTCTGTTAAGGTACGTGAGAGTGACGAGCTTAGAAATGCCAAGCAGGTGGCTGAGAAAGCATCTAAGGCGAAGGGTCTTTTCCTGGCAAATATGTCTCATGAGATCAGGACTCCCATTAATGCGATTCTTGGTATGGATGAAATGATACTGAGAAATACCAGGGATAGAAAGTTGATTCAGTACGCATACAGTATTAAGAGCTCTGCCAATTCCCTACTCTCACTGGTCAGTGATATTCTTGATTTTTCGAGACTCGAGGCAGGGAAACTAAAGCTTCGTAACGAGCCATATCACTTTGCATCTCTGCTCACGGATGTCATTGTGATGATCAAAGACAGAGCTGACTCGAAGGGGCTTTACTTTAACATCGCCGTAAATAAAGAAATGCCTGATCAGCTTGTGGGTGACAATACCAGAATCAAACAGGTAATCATAAATCTGCTTACAAATGCCGTGAAGTATACCAATACCGGCGGTGTTAATCTGGGTGTTGATTTCATAAAAGTTAATGAAAATGAAATAGATCTCAGCGTAAGCGTCAAGGATACAGGAATAGGACTTAAGCAAGAGGATTTGGACAAGATATTCCTTGCGTTTGAGAGATTTGATGAAAAGAAGAACAGTACTGTTGAAGGCACCGGTCTTGGAATGAGTATTGTTAAGCAGATACTGGATGCCATGGGCAGTAATATTCATATTAACAGTATCTATGGTGTAGGAAGTGTGTTCTCATTTGTCATCAGGCAGAAGGTAGCAGATTGGGAACCCATAGGGGACTATGAGGATACTTCAGAGAAAGCCGCAGAACTTGAAGTATATAAGCCGGGACTGTATGCACCCACAGCCAGAATACTGGCAGTAGACGATATGGAAATAAACTTAAGAGTTGTCAAGGGACTGCTTGAGCAGACGGCTATAGTTGTGGATACAGCACTTAGCGGAAAAGAGGCACTGGAGCTTATTGCCAATAATAAGTATGATGTCATGCTTATCGATCACAGAATGCCAGAAATGGATGGCATTGAACTTTTGAACCGTATCAGGAATAACGCAGATAACCCCAATAAAGATTGCATTTGCATAGCACTTACTGCCAATGTAACTGAAGGAGTAAGGGATATGTATATAAATGCAGGCTTTAATGATTATCTGGAAAAGCCTGTCAGCGGAACGGTGCTTGAGGAAACACTTCATCAGTACATTCCTGCAGAAAAGCTTGAGAAGATTGAAGGAGACGAGGATGAAACATCTGAAGCAAACAAAAATCCTGGTGCTTCAGAAGGAAATGAGAATGCACCTGAGGATAAACTGGGATCTATCCGCGATAAGGGAATCTTTGACATAGAAACCGGAATCGACTATGCAGGAACAGAGGATATGTATATTGATACTCTCAGGTTTTTCAGAGATACGATTGAAGAGAAGGCTGATGAAATAGAGAGCTTATACTACAAAGAAAATATTGAGGACTATACGATCAAGGTTCACGCGCTGAAAAGTTCAGCGAAACTGATTGGAGCCAATGATTTATCCGAGCACGCCAAACGTCTTGAAGAAGCAGGAAAGAGCGGAGATTTGGATTATATCAGAAACAATACCTACGATCTTCTTACAGAATTTCGCAATATAAGGGAGTTATTAGAAAAAATCTGATGGATGAGAATATGAACAATAAAAAGATTCTGGTTGTGGATGATGATGATATTGTCAGGATGATCACGGTCAGGATGCTTAAAGGAAATTACAATATTATAACTGCCGCATCAGGTCAGGAGGCTATAGATCTCTATGAAAAGGAGAGGCCTGATCTTATTCTGTCTGATCTTATGATGCCCGGAATGAGCGGATTTGAGATGATGGAAAAGCTAAGGGAGATGCACAACTTTGTGATCCCTGTAATGTTCATGACGGCATATTCAAGTGATGATGCGGAGAAGAAAGGTCTTGAAGTAGGGGCTGTTGACTATATCAGAAAACCCTTTAAGGCTGAGGTTCTGCTCCACAGGATAAACAATATCATGATGAATCTGGACCGCATAAGAGGACTTCAGAGGCAGGCAGAGATTGAGCCTATGACGGGACTGTTAAACAAGATAACCACCGCCAGGGAAATAGGCATAGTGGCTTCAAGAGGCCGGGGCATTTTCATGATGTTAGATCTTGACAGTTTTAAGCTTGTCAATGATCTGTATGGTCATGAAAAAGGAGACAGAGTTCTCATATGGTTTGCTGATCTTCTCAGGAATATTACAAGATCTTCAGATATTGTGGGAAGAGTTGGCGGTGATGAATTTGTGGTCTTCTGTCAGAATGTCAGAGATGAAAAAATGGTAGCCGAAAGAACAAAGTTTATGAACAGAAAGATCCTTTCTTATGCAAAGGAGCTTCTGGGGGAAGATATGAACATTCCTCTTGGGGTATCTGTTGGAGCTGCCATTTGTCCGGATGAGGGAACTGAATACAGCACACTCTTTAAAAAAGCGGACCAGGCGCTTTATTTAATAAAACAGAGCGGGAAGCATGATTATGCTTTTTATAAACTGGCATCAGATATTGGACAAAATGAGAAAAAAGTTGATGGAATGGATGAAATACACTTTCTTCTTAAGGAGAGGGATGTGAAACGGGGGGCTCTTTTGCTGGAGCTGGAGCAGTTTAAGCTTATTTACAGATATATGATGAGATTCCAGAACAATTACGCCTGGGATGTTCATTTAATAGTTTTCAATATAGAAAAGGAAGGTGCTGCTGAAGAGGAGATAAAGAGGGCTGCTGACCACTTTATGAAGGTTGCGGGATCCTGTCTTCGCGGAAGCGATGCGCTCACCAGATTCGGAGTATCAAACGTACTTGCAATATTCTTAAAGACTACCGATATTGACTGTCAGGTGCCGGTGGACAGAATCAGGGAAAAGTGGGAGCAGGATACAGAAGCTGCAGGATTTACATTCAGCTGGGATAAAGAGTTCATGACTTCTTAAATATTGAGAAAAAAATCCAGAATCCTGCCTATCGCTTTAATACTAATTGCAGGGAGAATCTATGTTTAAAGAGAATACTTCAAGCAATAATAATAATCTGAAAAAATATCTTACCCCTGCAGGTGCCTGGGCACTTGCCTTTGGAAGTAGTGTGGGTTGGGGTTCGTTTGTTATGCCCGGGACTACTTTTTTACCGCTGGCAGGTCCGATAGGAACAGTTATTGGAATGTTGTTGGGCGGACTTGTCATGCTTCTTATTGCTGTGAATTTTCACTATATGATGAATAAGTTCCCTGATGATGGCGGAACCTACGCGTTTTCTAAAAATGTCTTTGGCTATGACCAGGGATTTCTTGGTGCATGGTTTCTTTTGCTTGTATATATGGCTATCGTATGGGCTAATGCCACAGCTATTCCGATAATCTGCAGAAATCTTTTCCCGGGAATACTTGAAAGTGGACCAAGCTATGAGATAGCAGGTTTCCATGTATATGTTTACGAGTCTGTGGTTTCTGCAGCGATAATTGCATTGGCAGGTGGAATCTGCATGTACGGAGGAAAGGTATCTTCCGTTATACAGACTGTTCTTGCATTTATGCTTATTGGCGGAATAGTGCTGACGACAGTTATGATAGCAGGTAAAGGACAGCTGGATATAAGCGCAGTACGTCCGGAATTTGCAGAGGGTAAACCGGTTTATTTTCAGGTGTTCCAGATCATGGCACTTGCACCCTGGGCATATGTGGGCTTTGAATCCATATCCCACTCCACTGAGGAGTTCAGCTTTTCAACAAAGAAGACGCTGCCAATATTTTTCTTTGCACTGCTGGCAGGAGCCGCAGCATATTCTTTCCTTGCAATCATAGCAGTATCTGTGCTCCCCGGAGGCGTATCTGACTGGACTGAATATATAGGCAATCTTGGAAAATATAATGGTCTTGAAGGCCTTCCAACTTTCTATGCGGCTACGACCGCCCTTGGAAATGGGGGCTTTGCCATTCTCGGACTTGCTGTTGCGGCAGGAATACTAACAGGGCTTATTGGTAATCTTATAGCGGGCAGCAGGCTTATCTATTCCATGGCAAGAGATAATCTGTTCCCGAAGTGGCTTACCGGGATAAATGAGAAATATGTGCCCTACAGGGCCATTATGTGCATTACCCTGTTATCGATGGTTATTCCCTTTTGCGGAAGAACAGCAATCAGCTGGATAGTAGATGTCAATACTATAGGCGCAACGCTGGCATATGCTTATACTTCTTATGCTGCATATAAAAGTGCAAAGGATGACAAGGTTTTAAAAGTACAGATTACCGGTATGCTGGGATTTATTATTTCAGTGATATTCACTTTATATTTCCTTATTCCCAATCTCTGGACGGTTGAAGCACTTACATCTCACTCATACCTCATAATTATTCTATGGAGCATTGCAGGCTTCGGTGCTTTTTATTTCATTCTAAAAAGAGATACACAAAAGAGATTCGGACATTCGACAATATCTCTGCTGGCGCTGCTCTTTCTTGTATTTTTCATAAGCATGCTTTGGTTTAGAGAGGTTTCAAGGGATATTGCCCAGGATTCCCTTGATGATCTCAACAATTATCATAATGAGATTATCGCTGCGAGGGGAATTGGCATCAGGGATATTGAGAAGCTGGATATCGATGGATTCATAGAAAAGAAGGTAACGGAAGTAAATAACAAACTCCTGATAAACAGCGTTGTGCAGATGGTTATTATTATGGCTGCCCTCTTTGTAATGTTTTCTGTATACAATACCATGCACCGTAGAGAACGTGAACTGGAGAGACAGAAAATAACTGCTGAGGAAAACAGCAAAGCCAAAAGTAACTTCCTTTCCAATATGAGTCATGATCTGCGGACACCAATGAATGCAATAATAGGTTACACAGAGCTTTCAAAGGACATCGAAAATATGCCGGCGGAAGCCATGGATAATCTGGAAAAGATTGAATATTCCGGAAAGCATCTTCTTTCACTTATAAATGATATTCTTGATCTTGGCCGCATTGAGAGCGGAAAGATGGAACTGGAAATAGAGGATACGGATATAACCGCAGCTATTCAGGAGGTTGATGTAATATTTACGCCTCAAATGAAGACAAAGGGAATTACTTACGAGGTCATTACTGAAAATATTACAAATAAATATGTCAAATGTGATTCTAACCGCCTGAACAGAGTACTTCTTAATCTCATAAGCAATGCTTTTAAATTTACTCCGCAGGGCGGAAATATCACTGTTACACTGCTGCAAAAGGGTGTGGAAGAGAAAAAGGGACGGTATGAGATCAGGGTAAAGGACAACGGTGTGGGAATGAGTCCTGAGTTTGTTGAAAATATCTTTGAGGCTTATTCAAGGGAAAACTCTGCGAATAAGATTCAGGGAACAGGTCTGGGAATGGCTATTACAAAAACAATCATAGATCTCATGAACGGCAGCATAACCGTAAATTCCGAAAAGGGTAAAGGAACCGAATTTATTATTAGTCTCGATTTTGAGATTATCAGGGATGAGGATTATGCAAAGAAGCATGTTCAGGTGGAGGAGGATAAGGAAGACTACAGTAAATACAATATCCTTCTTGTGGAGGATCAGGTGATAAATAAGGAGATAGCTACAAGGCTTTTGAAGAGATTTGGTTTTCGTTATGACACGGCTGAAAACGGTCAGATTGCAGTGGATAAGGTGGCATCCTCTGCTCCGGGAACCTACCAGCTTATCCTGATGGATATTCAGATGCCTGTGATGGATGGATATACTGCGTCCAAGAAGATAAGAGAGCTGGATAATCCGGAGCTTAACAGTATTCCGATAGTTGCCATGTCAGCAAGTGCCTTTGCGGAGGATGTGAAGATTGCAGAGGAAGCCGGAATGAACGGACATATTGCAAAACCTATTGAGGTTAATAAAATGCTGGATACCATACGGAGCCTGGTATAGTAGTGGCTTGTAAAAACAATAAGGAAGAATGCAGACAGAAGATGGTATGATCAAATCAACCTAAAAAAGGCAGGCATTTTTGTCCGAGATTTCGTTACGAAATTTATGACTTCTTGAACGCAAAAAGGTAAAAGCGTTCAAGAATCCTGCGTTCCGCAGGACACGCCCCTCGCTTCGCGAGGGCCTGGTCCAGTACGATTATTGAATTTCTGAGGAAATTCAATAATCTATAGGATTCTAATATAATATATGATATTATTAATTATCTGAATTCCACCTGGAGAATTGGTATAACTCCAGGTGGAACTTGTTCTAAGGATTGTATAGTAAACGCAAATACTTTTGATGATTACTATAGAAAGCCAAATGTTGAGGGGGTTAACAACTAGGAGGCTTTGAGTATGAGAAAAGGGAGATTAGTTAAGGCAGCTGCCATAGGAATGGTATGTTCTATGGCTTTTTTAAGTGCCTGCGGAAAAAAGGAAGGAGTTATTACGGAGGGCGGCGACAGACCTGCGAAGGAATTAGACAAAGATCATGTGTATTCCTTTGAGGATATAGATATTCCAACTGATAAAAACAGCAATGTTTCAAAGGTCTGTGCAAATAAGAATGGTCTGTTTCTTAGCATATATAACTATGATGCTGAGGCAGGGGATATGAAGTTCTACAGATTTCCTTATGAGACAGGCGAGATGGAAGAAGTAGCACTAGGTGATAAGAAAAATACATCTTTTGACAACATGGTTTGCGATGATGACGGTAATATTTATGCCGTAGAATATATTTTTAATGATGAAGATACTGCTGATGAAGCCGCAGATGGTGAGGAGAACGAGGACTACGGATCATCAGATACGGAATACAAGCTGGTTAAGTTTTCTTCCGATGGAAAGGTTGTTTTTGAACAGCCTCTTACAGAGGAAGATTCAGGATCTTACGTCAGCTCAATGGCATACGCTAAGGGGAAAGGTGTGCTGACCTGCTCAGAATCCGGAGTAAGTCTCTATGATGAGAATACCGGTGAAGGCAAAAATATCTACAAGAGAGAAGCCAAAGAAAACACATATTTTGACGGAAATCTTTTCAGAACCAGAAATGACGATGTTTATCTTATTGCAGATGAGGATGGACAGGGAACAACCGTAAGTAAGCTTGATCCTTCGTCAATGACTTTTGCGGACACAGGTGAAGCTTTGCCGGAGGATGTTTATGGCGGTTATGGTTTATATCCAGGTACCAGCTATGATTTTTATAAATATGATAGTAATGGCATCTATGCTTTCAACATAGGAGATAAAAAGTGTACCAAGATCTGTGATTTTACTGCATCAAATGCTCTGGTAGAGATGGTCAACTTTATTGGTGAGACTCCTGATGGGAGACTTCTCATAGAGAATTCTTCAATTGATGGTGGAGTTTTAAGTTATCTCACAAAGGTAGATCCTTCGACTGTTGAAGATAAAGAGATGATAACGCTTGGTACTGTGTACATGGCTGATCAGGTCAGAAAGCAGGTCGTGAAGTTCAATAAGAGCAGTGAGAAATATAAAATAAGCATCATTGATTATGCAGACCTTGTAGAAGAAGAAAATGATGGTGATGACGATTATTCAGATACATACATGACAGGAATCAATAAGCTCAGCCTTGATATCACACAGGGAAAAGCCCCTGACATCATTCTGGTTGATGATAGCATGCCTTTTGAGAGCTATGCCATAAAAGGAGCTCTCGAACCACTTGATCCTTATTTTGAGGCAGACGATGAAATAACAGTAACGGATTATCTGCCAAATGTAATAGAAGCAACTAAGGTCAAGAACCACATGTATTCAGTGATTCCGAGCTTTTATGTGACAACCTGTGTTGCAGCAAAGGATATTATCAAGGATGAAGTTGTTACCCTTGATAATTACAAGGATATATGTGAGAGCTGCGGTATAGACCCTGAGGTTGGTATGGGTATGCTCACAAGAAGTGATGCAAGACAGCTTTATCAGACAATTGGCAGTACTTATGTTAATTATGAAGATGGAACCTGCAGCTTTGATACAGACAGTTTTGTAAAGTTCCTGGAATTTATCAAGCAGCTTCCTGAGAGTGATGAAAACGTTGATTATGAAAAATACGAATCCTACTACAGAGAGAACAAATCACTCTTAAAGAGCTACTGGCTCAGTTCCTTTGAAGATTATCAGGTTCTTAAAAAGGGATATTTTGGAAAGGATATAGTATTTAACGGATTTCCTTCAACAAAGGATGGAAAGTCCTACATCAATCCCATGCTTCAGATTGCTATGAGCAGCGATTGCAAGAATAAGCAGGCTGTGTGGGAATTCATGAAATCCTTCCTGACTGATGATTATCAGAAGAGCATTGAGTGGAGTTTTCCGGTAGAGAAAAAGGCTATTGATGCACTTGCCGAGAAAGCGCAGGAGAATCCTTACTATATTGATTCCAATGGCAAGAAGGTTGAGACAACTTCTGTATGGAGTATAGGAGGAACCGATGTAAATATCGAAGCTCTCTCCAAAGAAGAAACCCAGACAGTGGTTGATTTCATCGAATCTGTGACCAACAGTGACGGCAGAGATGAAAATATCATCAATATAATTGATGAAGAGGCAGCAGCTTTTTACGAAGGACAAAAGAGTGCTGAGGAAGTAGCTGATATAATTCAGAGCAGAGTATCAATATACCTTAGCGAACAGATGTAATAAAGAATTTGGCCCCGGCCTGCATGATGAACAGATATGTTCAACTGCAGTACCGGGGCTTTTTATTTGCGCGGAGCACTTGGCGAGGTATTTTCGAGCCTAGTGATATTTGTTTGCCCGGTGCACTTAGCGAGGTTTTTAGCTGGCTGGTCTGCGCATAGTATTTACCTCATTATTTACTGGAATTATCGCTAATTAGGCTATATACTAATAGTATATGGATAATAAAACACCTAAGAAAAACAAACTTTATAAAAGCTTTGAATATGCTTTTGAGGGGATAATCACCACAATGACCCATGAGCGCAATATGCAGATACACTGCACGGTCGCTGTTCTTGTGATCATTTTTGGTATCATTCTTAAGATTTCCCTTTTGGAGTGGGCATTTTGCGTCCTTTTATTTGCACTGGTGATAAGTCTTGAGCTTGTAAACACCGCTATTGAGGCAGTGGTTGATCTTGTAACAAAGGAGAAGCAGCCGCTTGCCAAAAAAGCAAAGGATGCAGCTGCAGGTGCTGTTCTTGTAAGTGCCATAAATGCGGCGATCATAGGTGGAGTTATCTTTTTCCCAAAACTCTGGGAACTGTTTTTTTAACAAATTTGAGGAGGGTACAAAAAATGGATAATCTTACAGATGGACTTAAAAAAATCTTACTTGCAGGTGTAGGAGCAGTAGCACTTACTGCTGAGAAGGCAGGAGAAATTCTTGAAGAGATGGTTGAGAAGGGCGAGATTACTGTTGAACAGGGGAAAGCTCTTAACCAGGAGTTAAAGCGCACTGTTAAGGAGAATGCCGGCAAGAAAGAAAACGAAGAAAAGGATCTTAACAAGATTGTGGACGGACTTTCTTCAGATGAGCTTTCAAAGCTTAAGGAAATCATTGCGGCAGCAGAGAATAAATAATGGCTGATTTATCGGATATTGTTAGTAAGATGAGAAAGATGGCTGATGCTCAGGCAGACAGGGCGGAGGCTATGGCGGCTGACGGCGATCTTATATCTCAGGACAAAAAGTATCGAAGTGCTGAGGACAATGCCAGATTCAGGGAGATCAGAGGAGTACTGGCAAGAAATAAGATCACCAGAGGCATATCGCCTGAAAAACTAAGAATTATATTAGAAGAGCTTGGTCCTACTTACATAAAGCTTGGGCAGATTATGTCAATGCATTCTGACATTCTGCCGAAGCGTTATTGTGATGAGTTGGCCAAGCTTAATTTTGATGTTCCGCCTATGCCTTTTTCAGAGGTTATAGAGATCATTGAGGAATCCTATGGCTGTTCCTATCTGGATGTTTTTGAACATATAGAGGAGAATGCTCTGGGCGCTGCTTCTATTGCTCAGGTTCACAGGGCTACTTTGAAGAAGGATGCAGGAGAGGGGAAAAGCAGGGACGTAATAATCAAGGTTCAGCGAAGGGGAGTCTTTGAAGTCATGTCCAGAGACATCAGCCTTCTGCATAGGCTTGTTAAGCTCATGCCTCCGGTTGGTGATCTTAAGAATATAGTGGATCTGGATATGGTTCTGGATGAGATGTGGACCGTTGCCAGAGAAGAAATGGACTTTTTCAAGGAAGCCTGCAACATCGCTGAGTTTAAAAAGAACAACAAGGATATACGCTACGTGGGATGCCCTGATCTGTATATGGAGTATACCACGGACAAGGTTCTTGTTATGGAGTATATAGGCGGATGTGCCATAGATGATGTGGAATATCTGGTCGCTAACGGTTATGACCTTGAAGAGATCGGTAAGAAGTTTGTAAACAGCTTCATCAAGCAGGTTATGGACGACGGATTTTTCCATGCGGATCCCCATCCCGGAAATGTAAGGATAATGGATGGCAAGATCATATGGCTCGACATGGGAATGATGGGCAGACTCTCAGACAGAGACAGAAGGCTCATGGTCCGCGGAGTCAGAAGTATTGCCATGCACGATATTCAGGCTACGGTCAATGCCGTAATTGATCTTGGTGATGTGAGCGGTAAACCGGACAGGGATAAGCTCTATGGGGAAATAAAGACATTCCTTGATCAGTACGGATCAGTTGCTTTCGGAAGTCTTGATATATCAGCAGCACTTCAGAGCCTTATGGACATAATGAAGGAAAACGGAATAGCTCTTCCTCACGGCATGACGATGTTATGCAGGGGACTTGCACATGTGCAGGGAGTTCTTGCAACCATCAGTCCTGATATCAATATGATGCAGATAGCCACCACCAAGATCATGAGTGATTTTATGGAAAATCTGGATCTGACAGAAGAGATGTCAAAGTATGGCAGGGCAATTTATCGCGCCGCTGACAGAGGTATAGAGATTCCGGTTTTGCTATCCCAGGTAATGAAAGAATATCTTGCTGGTCAGAGCAAGGTAAATATAAATATCAATCCTTCCAAGGAATTTGATGAGCTTATCTATTCATCAATTAGAAATATGGTCATAGGACTTGGAGTTGCAGCACTTCTAATTGCATCAAGTGTTATGTGTACAACCTCAATGGAGCCGAGGGTTTTCGGGATTCCGGTCCTGGGGGCTGTAGGCTTTTCCTTTGCGATGGTGGTGAGTGGATTTTTGATTCTGCGAAATATCGGATTAAAAATTCTGGCAAGAAGAAGGCGCAGAAGAAGATAATAAGTGAAGGCACCGGCAAAGTGCTCTGATTAAAAATTAAACCCTGTTCCGCATATTTTACACCGGAAGGTTATAACCTTCAGAATTGGTGTGAAATATTTGCGGAGCAGGGTTTATATTTTCTTATCTCTCGATTCCCCAGAAAAACAGACCAAGCATTCCGGGACCAACATGAGCACCTGAGAAAGGTTCATGCTGTGATATGGTTATGCGTGCCTTGGGATTTATCTCCATTACCATGGCAGCCAGTTTATTGGCATCATCTATGCAGTCTCCGTGGGAGATGCATACTATCTGGTCATCGGTATCAACAATGCGCTTCTCGGCATATTTCTGAACGATGGCCTTTATCGCATTTTTTCTTCCTCTGACTTTGTCACAGGATATAATGTGGCCGGTGCTGTCACCGAATAATATGGGCTTGATATTAAGAATGGTTCCTATCTGAGCAGTAACACCACTTACGCGACCTGTGTTTTTAAGAAAATTAAGGTCATCCACCGTGAAGTACTGACATGCGTGCGGAACTGCTTCATCCAGTATTCTTGCAGCCTCTTTAGTGTCGCAGCCCTCCTTGTTAAGCTTTGCAGCTTTTAATGCAAGGATACCGTTACCAAAACCACAGCCATGTGAATCAACTATATGTATAAAACTGTCAGGATATTCTTCCATAAGATCAGTTGCAGCAGCAACAGCAGCGTTATAGGTTCCGCTAATCCCGGAACTCATCGCTATGTAGATAATATCTCCACCCTTACTTGCGATAGGTGTGAAATGCTCCAGAAACAATGCGGTATTAAGAAGGCTCGTTTTTACCTTATCCCCATTTTTAAGTCCTTCATAATATGCATGACCATCAAAATCTTCAATATCACCTGTGTAAGTTACAGGTATGTCATTTACAAGATAGTCACAGGGCAAAAGCTCAATTCCATCAAGCAGCTGCTTGGGCAGATTGGCACAGCCGTCTGCAAATACAGTAAAACTCACTTTTCATTCCTCCACAAAAGATAAAAATCATGTAGTACATTATACCATATTTAAGATTATAATAGTATGAGTATGGGGAGTAACAAAAATAAATCCGCAATTCTGCGGGTGCTATTTTGCCTTGAAATCTACAGTACAACAGACATTAGAATGAATATTTGAATTTCTATATTACAACTCGGAGGGGAACTTAATGAACATATGCTTATTGAACGATTCATTTCCACCGGTCATCGATGGTGTGGCAAATGTGGTAATGAATTATGGAAGGATTTTGACAAGTGAACTGGGAGCGGAAGTTGTCGTTGGTACTCCGCGCTATCCGGATGCCAAATATGATGGATATCCATACAAGGTTATTCCCTACAGCAGCTTTGATACATCTGAGCTTGTCAAAGGATACAGGACAGGGAATCCTCTTGCCATGCGTGAAATAATGCAGATGGCAGAATTTGGTCCGGATATCATTCACACACATTGCCCTGCAGCTTCAACGCTTATGGCGAGGATTCTTCAAAACGAGACCGGTGCACCTATAGTGTTTACCTATCACACTAAATTCGATGTGGATATTGCAAGAGCAGTAGGTGATGGATTCTTAAAAAAAGAAACCGTAAAAGCTATGGTTAAAAATATAGAGGCCTGTGATGAAGTATGGGTAGTATCGGAGGGAGCAGGAGATAACCTTAAATCCCTTGGATATGAGGGCGATGTGCACGTTATGAATAACGGAGTTGACTTTGCCAAGGGCAGGGTAGATGCAGATAAAGTGAAGGAAGTCACAGGAGGTCATGACCTTCCTGAAGGTATTCCGGTATTTTTATTCGTGGGAAGAATTATTAAGTACAAGGGACTTCCACTCATAATCGATGCTCTTAAAAAGCTCTCAGAGGACGGTATTGATTATCGCATGGTATTTATAGGAAGTGGGCCTGATATGGAGGAGATGCAGCAGAAGGTAAAGGACATTGGAATATGCTGTATAAATGAAAAGGGCGATGCATCTGAAAGCTCACTTCCGGGAAAAGTTATTTTTACAGGACCTGTTTATGACAGAGACATTTTGAGGGCATGGAATACAAGGGCTGACCTTTTCTTATTCCCATCTGTATATGACACTAATGGAATAGTTGTAAGAGAGGCAGCAGCCTGCGGACTTGGAAGTGTTCTTATAAAAAAATCCTGTGCCGCAGAGGGTATCACCGATGGACGAAACGGTTATCTCATAGATGAGAATGCTGAATCAATGGCAGCACTTTTGAAAAAGGCAGCAGGAAATCTTGATGCTGTACATGATGTGGGACAGCATGCCATGGATGAGATTTATATCTCCTGGAGCGATGCTGTTCATGCTGCATATGAGCGATATGGGATAATACGTGACATGGTAAAAAACAAAAAGCTTCCTGTTAAGAAGAAGCAGAGCTCAGATTATGTTCTTGAGTCAGCAGCTACGATAATAAAGGGAACGGAGCATATTTTCGACATACCAAGAAATATATACGGCGGTATGAAGGAGAACTTTGAGGACTTCAAGGTGGATTTTAAAGAGGATCTTGAGGAGTTTAAGGACAGGCTTCCTGATGGCGTTAAGGAATTCTCGGAAAATGCCAGGGAAATCACTGAGAAGACCAAGAACAGCGTGTTAAAGAGCATGGAGTTTGCAGGCAGAAGCGTAAAGGAAGGCCTGGACATGAGCATTAACGGAATGAAGAGAGAATGATTTTCCATAAGCAGATTATACATATTATATCTGTCATTTGCCATATGTTGGACATTTGTTGGACGCAGCATACTAGACTGATAGTAGATTAAGAGTGTTTCTTACTTTGAAGGAGGGAAAAATGAAGAATAAGATTTTATTATTGGTTATTGGTTGTGTTTTTGCAATGTCAGGTTGTGGCAGCGCTGCTACCCAGACAGAAAGTGCTGTGGAAAACATATCAGAGGATGCAAGCGCAACTACAGATACTGCTTCATCAGAAGGTGAAGAGTCTACTGAAGAGGCTGCAAGTGCTGAGGATGCAGCATCAGAGGACGAATCATCAGAGGATGCTCTTGAGGAAGAAACAACTGGCACCGATGCGGAAAGTGAAAATGTTGATGAAGACTGGATGGGTAAGGAAACTGCTCCTGACGCAGACGGTAAGATTTCCAACGGATTTATGTCAATTACAATGCCAAAGGAACTTGAAGGAACTTATCTGGCATATACAAATGATAATGAAATAAATATTTATGAAAAGGAAGGCCATGATGACGGATATGGCGGATTCGTTTTCGGTATTTGCTTAGCTGATAACTATGGAGAATACGGCGGAATGAGAACCAAGATTGGTGAGCTCACAGATGCCGATGGAAAGCTTCATCATGTGCTCCTTAGCTTTGCTTCAGAAGTGCAATGGGATTATACGAAGTATGAAGAAGTGCCGGAGGCATATAAAAAGCTTGAGGACAGCTGCAGAGATATAGCTTCTACTTTAGAGGCAGAACAGGGTGGAACTTATGTAGACGGTGGCGGCACTAAGGGTGAGGATTTATATGGCGATCTTGCAAAGGAAATTGCCGCAACTGTTGAGAGTGCCAAGGATGCAAACGAGCTTGAGGCAGCTGATTTAAGTCCCGTTTACTACGCAATCTCACAAGGAGATGAAGCAAAGGATCCCATGGAGGCAATCGGAGTTGCTTATGCTGACTGCAACAGTGATGGCGTTGATGAGATGTTCATAGGTGATATTGAGAACCAGCAGGTATATGACATTTTCGGTTCTGAGAATGGTAAGCCTGTTCATGTAGTTTCAGGGCATTTCAGAGATTACTATAAGGTTAACGGTCCCTTTATTTCAGAGTATGTCTCTGAGAGTGCGGGAGTAAATGTAGCAACCAGCTGGAATCTTGAGCCTAATTCAAGTGAACTGTTTTTACAGTACTCTTTGAAACTTGATGAAACTGACGAAGCTGAGTATAAATGGGCAGTTTCCTATAGCGATGGAAAATGGGAGGAGCTTTCCGAAGAGGAATATAATGATCGCTTTTCCAATTTGGAATATCCTGATGCACCGGCTTTGGAATTTAAGCCTCTTAACAGCTTAAAGTAAAAGTTTTATAATGAATATAAGGATTTGGGGTGACCGGCTGAAATATTCAGCCGGTTGCTTTTTTGACCTTGGCACTTGACGATTATTTCTATCTAAAGAACCCACAAGAATCTTGCATTCTGCAGTAAACGATTATTGAGGTGTGATATGTGTAATGATGATCTGAAAGAAAATGAAAAAGAAATCAAAGAAAGTAGTGTCAATAATTCTGCTGATGGTAGACAGGAAAAGTCTGCGGAAAAAGAAAAAGACTGGTACAAGCGGATGGCTTTTTATCAGATTTGGGTCAGAAGCTTTGCTGATGGTAATGGCGATGGTATCGGTGATTTATATGGTGTCTATGACAAGCTGGAATATGTTAAGTCCCTTGGGGTGGACGGAATCTGGTTTTCACCGCTTTATCCTTCGCCCAATGCGGACTTTGGATATGACATATCTGATTATAAGGACATTCATCCTGATTACGGTACACTTGATCAGTTTAAAAAGGTACTGCATAAGGCCCATGAACTTGGGCTTAAGGTTATCATGGACCTTGTTATAAACCATACTTCTGATGAGCATCCCTGGTTTATCGAGAGCCGTAAGGGGAAGGACAACCCTTACAGTGATTATTATATATGGCGTGATAAGCCCAATAACTGGGACAGCATTTTCGATGGAAAGGCATGGGAATATGACGAGCAGCGAGGCCAGTACTATCTCCATCTGTTCGCCAAAAAGCAGCCTGACCTCAATATGGACAATGAGAAAGTCAGGGAAGAAGTAAAGTCCATAATGCGTTTCTGGCTTGATATGGGGGTGGACGGTTTCAGAGAGGATGTAATAAACTTTATATCCAAAAAAGAGGGGCTTCCTAACGGGATTCCTTTTATTCCTGCGGTTAACGGTATGCCATACTATAAAGACGGACCGCACATTCACGAATATCTTGGCGAATTCAGACAGGTATGCAACGAATATGATTGTTTTCAGATAGGTGAGGGGCCTATGACTACGGTTAACTCTGCACTTAAATATGTGACAGGGGAAAACAAGTCTCTGGATATGATGATTTCTTTTGATCATATGCTGGCAGATTGTCTTTTCACGCAGTACATTCACAGACCATTTTCACTTATAAAACTGAAGAAGGCGTTTACCAAGTGGCAGCTGGCACTTGCAGGAAGAGCATGGAATTCTCTGTATCTTGAAAATCATGATCATCCGCGTATCATAAGCCGCTACGGAAGTGAGTATTATCACAGGGAAAGCGGAACTATGCTGGCGGTATGCTATCTGTTTTTACAGGGCACTCCGTTTATATATCAGGGGCAGGAGATTGGAATGACCAACATACGTCTTAACTCTATAGACAAGTATGTGGATGTTTCCAGTATTGCAAATTACAATACCTATCATTTAAAGGACAGTGAGGAAAAAAGACTTAGGAGAATACATTTGTCAAGCAGGGATTCTGCGCGCACTCCCATTCAGTGGAATGACTCAAAATATGCAGGTTTTTCCACTGTAAAGCCGTGGTTTTATGTTAATCCTAATTATAAAAAGATCAATGTGGCAGCAGAGGAGAAGGACGAATTCAGTATATTGAATTTCTACAGAAAATGTCTTTCTCTCAGAAGAAATTCCAAGGCTCTTTTGTATGGTAATTATAAGGAATACTATCCGAATGATCCGAATGTTTATATGTATGAGAGAAGCTATGGAACTGTGAGCTATCTGATAATATGTTCCTTTGCAAAGATTCCGGTAAAGGTTACGATTCCGGAAAAGTATATAGGAAAAAGGGGACAGCTTATGCTGTGCAATTATCCTGACAGAAAGCAGTACATAAGATATGGGGATAACATGTTTCAGGATCTTGTGAGAAGTGAAATGTGTACTTATGCTGTGAGACATGGAATGTACAGACCTTACGAGACCAGGGTGTACAGATTCAGGATAGATTGATAAAAAGTTTTGTGTGCAGGATTACGTAGTAATCGTGCCAATATACATCTAGGGGAGGAAAACTACAAATGACATTAGATGCTTATTTAAACCCGGAGTTTACATGGCTTAAGAAACTTCTTTTCTTTGCCGTGGGATTACTGGGGGTTTTGGTTTGTAACTTTGTACTTTTGGGAGGGGCGGAATTTACAGCGACCTTTTTGCCAAGAAGGGAGCGTAAAGGTGCTGTGCCCGTGAACTTTCACAAATATGTTCAGCTTTTTTATGAGATGATAATTGCAGGTACATCTGTTATGTCGTTCGCCTGTGCTTATGTTGTTTTTAATCATGTTTACACACTGATGCAAAATGGTGCAGGACATTCGGGACGTTTTACGGGACTGTTCTACAGAGGATGGAGTGATGGTAAGGACTTTGCACTTCTGCTTCTCATCTGTTTATCCTGTGTATTCAACTCATTTCTGGATAAACTCATTATTCCGCTGGCACGTCTTTCTAAGGAAGAAAAGGCTTCCATCAGAATGTTGGCTATGTTTTACGCGATAATAATTCTTATTTATCTGAACTTTATCGGTGATGAAAGTGAGTACAGTCCGGTAATGATGTATTATCTGGGATTAATGGTTGGTAGATTTGTTTACTTTGATGCATCCTTCTGGGATTTTGTGGAAGCTATAAAAAATGCATTCTTAAGAATTCCGATGCTTATACTGTGCATAATTTTGTGTGGTGGAATGTGCTTTTTCGGATTCAGAATGGGATTTTTACTGGAGAGGAATTATTACATAGTCGGTATATTTTATACGCACCTTTTCCTGCTGCTGGCAGTTTTTATAATCCATCACAGCAGACTGATGAAATTTGTGGTTAAGGAGAGTCCTTCTGAAAATGAAGAATATGAGGATTTGGAGTAAGTATTATGGAAAGTGAGAAGCAATCAATATTCTTAAATGAATACATGATGACGACAGCCTGCCTTTTTGCTGTTATTACCAGTGTCATCTCTGCAGTTCTTATACGGCCTTATGGCGATAAATTTGCCATGTTTGAAGTATTGGTAAAGCTTGTGACTGTAGTATGTATGTATTTTGCCTACAAGAGATACAGCTGGGATGTTGCCAAGGGAATGATGGGCGGAGTACTGTTCTGTCTCATGTATCAGGAAGCGCATCTTGTGCTTGGACAGTTGTGGGGAGAGGAGGATTTTGATACCTATCTTGTGATCGGTGTGCAGGGAAGTATATACCTTGCGGCAGCAGGCATGTCGTTTCTGATGACGATAATTATTACGATAAATCATTTCATAATCAATTATGCAAAAAAAGGCAATCCGGGGAATGTTATATTGAACAGAATAGCCATTATCTATAAGGTTGTGGTTTATATCATCCTGATTGTGGCTAACAGTAACCTGGATTTTGCCAAAGATATCTTGTGGGAGAACGGGCTTCAATATTTGACAGACATTGCCATTTTCCTATTGATCGTAAGTATCGAATCACAGATTGATTCCTTTAAGGTGCTTAGGGATGAGCTGCTTAAACAAAAGAAAGAAAGGAAGAAAAGCCAATGAATATGAGAAAACGTTTATCAGGAATGTGGCTTATGTCCATGGCGCTCCTTTCATATGGTGCTTACACTACTTTCTTTGTAGCACAGATGTCAGCTCCTTATATTGTCTATTGGACATTGCCTGTTTTTCAAAGTGTGGCACTGGTCATTTATTTATGGGGACCTGAGAAGATTAAATTCAAGCCCTTGAGGATCATGTATCATCTTTGCTACATGACTTCGTTTTTGGTACTTCCCGCTTTTATATTTATTTTTATGGGGCTTATATCTCAGTATCACATTAATATTCCTGAGAGCATTGATGCGACTCGTATGTCGGTAGAAGAGATACTTCCGGGAGATGGAACCACCATTTACAGGACAGATAAGGTGTATATATTTTTCCCTGAGTATAAGACAGTGGATATGGAATGCGGCAATCGTCCTTCACAGTCCGATGAGTCAATAACCTGGTGCTGCGGGGCAGCTTTTCAGCATGCAGTCGAGCTGGGATTCTCACAGGACAATATTGAAGGGGATCATGCATCCCATGGCGAGTTCTATGACAGTCCCTATGACAGGGATGCGGACGGAGCCTTCGTGTTTGCTGATGGAAAATTCGGTTTTGAATTTGGTGATAAAGAGAAAGCTGTCAAAAAGGCTGCAGAGGCAGGCGGCAGCGGATTTATGCAGCTTGCGATGATAAATAATAAAAAGGCAGTGATGAATTTCGACAGACCCAGAGCCAGATGTTACAGAACCCTGGCAGAGCTCAATGGACATCTTTGTGTAATCGATTCTGTGAAGATGATGCATTTTGGCGAGTTCATGGAGGAGCTTAAACGAATCGGTGTTACTAATGCCGTATACATGGATATGGGTGCAGGCTGGAATTATTCCTGGTACAGGAAGGCAACAGGAAAAGTAAGAACGCTTTTTGGATTACCTGTTCCGTGGTCACATAACTGGGTTGTTTTTAGAAAGTGAAAATAATAACCCTCTCTGAACAGTTCATAAAAACTTAATAGTTAGTATATAGAAATGATATGGATTCCTCCAAGATTAGCATATTTACTATGTTATCATGGATTAAAGTATTTGCGATCGTATTGCGTACTCCAGGCAATTGATGTTTGTATCAGTGGCGTCTTTGGTCCATTTTTGGAGGTTATCTATGAGAATGAAGTTGTGTAAGCTTGTTTTTTCATATCTTTTGATTGTGTCAATGATTGCTGTTCCCGTAATTGCGGCAGGAAGTGATTCAAAAGACGTATCCGACGAATGGAATCAGGATATTAGATTATCAATAGCTGATGAGCACCAGCTGATGAAAGAAGCCGGAATGAATCTGGATTCCTGGGATAGTGCTGTTGCTAAAGCAATGCAGGATGGATTTTCAAATCCGATTACGGAAGCTGCACTTAAAGATTCTAATGGTGATGTTCCATTCAAGAAGGAGAATGACCAGATCTATTATATTGGCAAAAGCACCCTGTTTGGGAAAGTGCCTGATGCTATTGCGGCTTATCACCTGGCATATCAGCTTGTAGATATACTTGGAGGTTCATCGGATACAGAGCTTCAGTTACGTTTAAAAATAACCATGAACAATAACACGATATATGTGTTTTGTCAGATGTGTGATTTTGAAGAAGTGCTGGGAGGAGGCATTAAAATTGCTCTTGATGAGAACGATGAAGTGACTGCTGTTTTTTCCTGCATTGATTCAGAGAAAGAAAATAAGGCAGAGAGAATAAGCAGAATAGAGGCGGAAGAGATTGCTGTTTCCAATTGTAAAAAAAATAGCCTGGAAACAGAGGTATATAGTGAATATACAGAAAGGATCTACAGATGTCCGGTTACGATAGGTGAGCTTTTAAATTTGGATTATCAAGATTATATGATTAACGAGCTGGTATGGGTTGTATATACAAAAAACACCGAAGGAGAGGAGAAACCATACCTTGCACATTATATTAAACTTGATGGTACATATATCATTAGTTTTCCGGTAAAAGAACCATCTGATCAGGAAGCCCGGGGCGGATATCCACGGAAGGATATTTTTGAAGGCCTCATAGCAGATACCTTTACCGGCGTTGTTACTGACGCTTATGGTAATGAAAGAACAGTTACGATTCCTGTTATGCGAAGTGAGTCTGAGGGATGCTGGTATCTTGGAGATCTTGACAGGAGAATTGCTGTTGCAGACTTTTATGAAGCGGCATATGGCGAGAATCATGATATTGTGCTTGTAAAAAGTGAAGACAATAAGGATTGGGATAATCATGATATTTATACTCTATATAATTATATTCGCGCCAATGATTTTTATTCAGCTATGGGATGGAATGGTCCGGATGGAATGGGGACTGATCAGATAATTTTGAAGGAGCTTCGCTTCAGAAATGGAAATGTTTATGAAAATGCCGCCTTTCTTGGAAAATTTAATGGTTGGGTATTCTTTGGATATACACCGTATGGAGCAAGTGGGAATCCAACAAACTTCACATTGGCGCTTGACGTTATGGTACATGAGTACACACATGCATTTACAACAACAGTAATGATGCAAAACATGTATGAAAATGATACGGGAGCTATAAATGAAGCAATGTCTGATATAATCGGGAATCTTGCTGAGTATATATGTAATGATACTGAAGATACAACATGGTTATTGGGAGAGAATATGGGTTATCCAGTTAGAAGTATGCTTAATCCGGAAGACTTTTCACAGCCCAGTAGTGTATGGGGGAGATTTTATACTCCTAGAACTGACAAACCAAGTGACATGAATGATCGAGGCGGAGTACATTATAACTCATCATTGCTTAATTACTTTGCAGCAAAGCTTTGTACAGAGTATGGAATGAGCTATCAAGAGGCGGTTTCTCTTTGGATTATGGCAGCTGTTGGAATGGCACCAAAAATTGATTATATTCAGATGGAAGGCTTGATTTCATGGGCGATGGAACAAAGCTTAAGAAGTGACAAATATAAAGAAGCTCTCACAAATATGATTGATGAGACCAGGATTTACACTACAGAATTACCGGATAAGCTGCCTAAGGGACAGAAAATGATAATGCTGGAATATCCGGATACAGAAGCATTTGAAAACAAGAACTGGGTGCTGCTCATATATCAATATAAATTGAAAACTCCTGTTGACAGATTATGGGATATTTTTGAATTCTTTAGAGAACTGTTTGTTCGAACGAAGGATGAGACTGAACAGGCGCTTACCGATTTTGATGTGGAAACTGAAATAGACAGAAGACTTGAAGCGCTGCAGAACGATCAGCTTAATGCTATGCTTACGACATTTGCTTCTGAAATTATGAATTATTGGATAAAATCAGAGACTTATTCAATATGTTATGAAGATATGGATACAGGGGTAGTTCCGTCTGTTGTAATGGATGAACCATCAGTATATTTACTGGTGAACTTCAGTGATGAAGGTTTGGAGATAAGGAAAACTCTGCTATTTGTAGATGGCGGATGGTTGGATGTTACTGACAAAGCACAGTCCTTACATGGGAATATGAAATTAGATGAAAGTTGGATAGAGCTTGTGAGCAGGGCTGTTAGTTATGCGATTAAAACTGTGTATAAATATAAGTTTATCAATTTCTGGGATAACTTGTTTAACAGTTCAGAAGAAATCCCAATTGAATATTTGCCTTCAACAGGACTCGAGAGTATTCAGCTGGAAGTTTATTATTCCAAAACTGTATTGAATAAATTGTTGTAGAATAAGTAGGAAAGGTATAGTATATCATGGGAAATATTTTATACAGGTGAAGAGGGAGAAGTGAAATTGTGAAAAATGTGACTGTTGACTTTACAAATCATATCATACATATCAGAGCAAAGAAGTATCAGGATAGCAAAGAGATGGATGATGTGGAAAAAGAAATGTTTTCATCTTTTTTTCCTGAAAAGAAATATATGACTGATTACAATTCATATACATGGGATTTTGAATCAGAGATTTTTATTGTAAATCAGGATAAACGAACTGTTATAAAAGATGATGGAGAGATGAGGTACCTTCCGGAACTAATAATTCCTATGCCGAATCTCTCGCGTAAATATAAGGAATTTATGAATATTGTAATGTCTATCTAATGCCTGGCTTTCCACACAGATACATATACTGTAGTTTCATTATGACTGCATGTATGAAATAGTGTGGAGAGCCTTTCTTATCATATAGGAAATTCCGTTGGATTTCCTATGCAGAGTTGTGGTAAGCAACAAAGTTTATAAAATCTTTATCAAATGCATAATTGTGTAACTTTAGTTTGGGAGTAGCATAAAGTATAATTACCATATAGTTTTATTTATGAGGAGGGGAAGTTAATGAACAGAAATTGTAAGAAGTTCCTGGCACTTATGTGCGGAGCGATGCTCATTATAAGTGGATGTGGTGGCAAAAACGAAGAACTGGTTGGCAGTGATGCGGAACCTGAAAGCTCTACAGAGACTATTGAAGCAGACATTAGTGCTACAGCAGGGTCTGTAGAGCAGGAAGAAGCACCTGCAAAGGAAGAAGTTCAGCCAGAAACAGAGGCAGAGGAGGCATCAGATACAGAAGCAGAGTCATCGGATAAGGAACAATCTGAAGCAAAATCTGAGAACGAGGCAGAAGCAGGAGAAGCGCTGACTAGTCTTCCACAGTATGAGTATCCTGATAAGGACTCAGTTTTTTATGCAGTTAACAAGCATCTGGTTGAGGTAGTAGCTGCTGAATATGAGAAATCTGATGTTTCAATTCCGGTAGTACGTGAAGTGGCTATAGACGAATCAAATCCTGAAGATGTCATAGTGTATGGAGATTTTGATATCTATAACTATGATCTTGATGGGGATACCCTAATGACAGCATCCGGCGGTAATTATCCGGGAGCTATGCACCTTAAAAAGACAGAGAACGGTTATGAGGTTACATCCTTTGATGTATGCGAGGATGGCTCTGCCTGGAATGCCAGTGCGAAAAAAATATTTGGTGAATATTTCGATAGATTTATGGAAATACAACCTGATGATGAAAACAGGCAAAAAGTAAGAATAGATACGATTGCGCAGTATGTTGAGGCTAATAATCTTCCAATAAAACAGTATCAGGATTTTGGCTGGGATCCTGTTATGATAACTGAGACAGACTAAATGAAGCCAAAGTTTTTTGTAATCAAACAAAGGCAGACATTTAAATCATTTGAATATAAGAAAAATATTGTAAAACCTTGTCTATTAGTTTAGGCAAGGTTTTTATATTGATGTAACGTTGTCATTAAGGCATTGTGAGAATCCCAGGAAGGTTTTAGAAAGCTTCTTTATGTGCGAAGAGAGTGTGACAGGCTTTGATTTCATAACGTTAAAATTTCATGGAAACTGTAAAAATCGCAGTTTTTCTGATATAATCTCAAATGATGTTTATCGTATAAGATTCTTGAATGCTTTTTCTTATTGTGTTCAGGAAGTTATATAAATCAAAATCTATTTAGCTATGCAAGAGTAGTTATTTCTTGCGAGCACCATGAGATTATTTATAAATACTTATTTTCAAGGAGTAGAAAAATGGCCCGTAAATTTAGCTTTTATAATACTCTTTCAAGAACAATTGAAGAGTTTGTTCCCAATGAAGAAGGCAAGGTGTCCATGTACACCTGTGGCCCTACAGTTTATCACTTTGCTCACATCGGTAATATCCGTACATATATCATGCAGGATGCGCTGATCAAGGCTCTTGAATATTGCGGTTACGAAGTTAATCGTGTTATGAACATAACCGACGTAGGACATCTTTCATCAGATGCTGACACAGGTGAAGATAAGATGCTTGCAGGTGCTAAGCGTGAGCACAAGACAGTAATGGAGATCGCTGATTTTTATACGAAGGCTTTCTTCAAGGATTTTGACGCTGTAGGCAATAAGAGACCTGATACAATAGAGCCTGCAACAAACTGCATCCCTGAATTCATCCATATGATTGAGGTTCTTCTTGAGAAGGGCTTTGCATATGTAGCCGGTGGAAATGTGTATTTTGATACCAGTAAGCTTGAGGATTACTATGTGTTCTCATCTGCTGTAGAGAAGGAACAGCTGGCAGTAGGTGTCCGCGACGATGTAGAAGAGGACACTGCCAAGAGAAATAAGACAGACTTTGTATTATGGTTTACAAAATCAAAGTTTGAAGATCAGGCGCTTAAATGGGACAGCCCCTGGGGTGTTGGTTATCCCGGCTGGCACATAGAGTGCTCATGCATCTCCATGAAGCACCTTGGTGAGTACATCGACATCCACTGCGGCGGTGTTGATAACATTTTCCCTCACCACACCAATGAGATTGCACAGTCCGAGAGTTATCTTGGTCACAGATGGTGCAAATACTGGTTCCATTCCAATCACTTAAATGACAGAGCAGGAAAAATGAGTAAATCCAAGGGAGCTGTACTTACAGTTTCAGTTCTCAAGGAAAAAGGCTATGATCCTCTGGTTTACAGATTCTTCTGCCTCCAGTCACATTACAGAAAGCCTTTGGAATTCTCCTTTGATGTGCTTGATAACACTGTGACTGCTTACAACAACCTTGTTAAAAAGGTTGAAGCACTCATTAACTCTGATGATGAGCTCAAGGCTGCAGCCAATGCTTACAAGGCAGCTGCCGAAAAGTCCGCTAAGGACAATAATGGAAACAATGAGAATATTGCAGCATTCCTTGAAGCAGTAAGAAACAGCAATGCAATTGACGCTGATGTTAAGAAGGACTTTGAAGATAAATTTGCAGAAGCAATATCCAATGACCTTAATACATCAATGGCTATCACACTTCTGTATGATATCCTCAAGGCAGATACAAATGCAGCAACTAAGCTCGCTGTAGTTGACAGCTTTGACAAGGTTCTTTCACTTGATCTTATCGGACATGCACTTGCAGATGATTCTGCTGATATCGATCCTGAGCTTGAAGCATTCATCAAGGATGCAATCGAGAGAAGAGCTGCAGCCAAGAAGGCGAAGGACTTCGCAACAGCTGACGCTATCCGTGATGAACTCCTTGCTAAAGGTGTTGAGATCAAGGATACCCGCGAAGGTGTTAAGTGGTCCTTAGTATAAAAATGTATTATTGATTTATAAAGATACTTAAAACTAAAACAAACCTCCAAAGTTAGCTGCTTAGCGCTAACTCTGGAGGTTGTTTTTTTGGGAATTTTTTTTAATACCTTTATAGTGTTTTTACGACATCTTTTTATACATGAAGTTACCAAGCATCTGAATAGCCTGAACGAAGGCAATCAGAATTATTGAGCAAACAATCAGGTAATCGGTCTTGTACTGCTGGTAGCCGTATCTGATGGCAATATCTCCGATACCACCGCCGCCTACAGTTCCTGCCATAGCGGAATATCCGATGAGAGATATTATGAGAAGTATGATACCATTTAGCATTCTCGGAATAGATTCTTTTACATAAACTCTCATGAGTATCTGGAAATTGGAAGCTCCAAAGGATCTTGCCGCCTCTATAACTCCGGGATTGGTTTCACGAAGCGCACCCTCAAATACTCTTGCTATAAAAGGTATAGCTGAAATAGTAAGTGGTACAATTGAAGCAGTGGTTCCTATTGACTTACCAACAACCATTCTGGTAAACGGAATTAGTATTACCAGCAAAATAATAAAAGGAAAGCTTCTGAATACATTTACGATAAAACTCAATATTTCATAAACTATCTTGTTGGGCTTTAGTCCGTCAGGCGCTGTAAGCGTCAATATAATTGCAGGAATAAATCCCAGTATTACTGAAAAAAGCGTTGACCAGAAAACCATATACAGCGTCTGGTTAAAAGCTTTTAATATAATATCTGTCATTTCTTAATAACCTCCCATGTGACATCATGCTTATCCAGAAAACCGCATACACTGTCAAGATCATCCGGATCAATGTTGAGAACGAGACTACCGTACACATCCTCTCTGAAATCTTCAAGCTTTGCCCAGCAGATATTGAAATCTCTGTTCAGCTCCCGGCTCATCATGGTAACGATAGGACGCTGATTGCCCTCTCCATAGAAAAAGAGCTTGATATTAAGTCCGGTTTCAGGGAGCTTATCGCTCTCTTCTCTAAGGAAATCTCTTATTTCTCTTTCCTTGGGCCATACGAAAAGCTTCTCAGGCTGACCAACTGAAAGAACCTTACCATTACTAAGGAATGCTACTTTTTTACAGATCTGTTTAACAACTTCCATCTGGTGAGTAACAACAATGATAGTGATTCCCATTTCTTTATTAATTTTCTGAAGAAGGGCAAGAATGCCTTTCGTGATTTCAGGATCAAGTGCACTTGTGGCTTCATCACAAAGAAGAAATTCCGGATCAAGAACCAAAGCTCTTGCTATGGCTACTCGCTGTTTTTGTCCGCCTGACAATTCTCTTGGCTTAGCATGAACCTTTTCCTCAAGACCAACAAGCTTTATCAGTCTGAGGATTTTCTCTTTTGCTTCAGGGGTATTGGTTTTCATGCCCCAGAATTTCATCGGAAGAGCAACGTTCTGATAAACATCTAGTCTTTCAAGAAGATTAAAGCCCTGGAAAATCATGCCCATTCTTTTTTGAAGCTGGCGGAGTGCCTTTTTATCACGTAAATTTACTTCCTTACCATCCACTGTGATAAAACCGGAATCATAGGATTCAAGACCGTTTATACAACGAAGAAGGGTAGATTTTCCGGCTCCACTTTGACCAATGATACCAAAAATCTCATGATCTTCGATATCTATTGAAATTCCTTTTAAAACATCTGTGTTTTCGAAGGATTTTGTAACGTTCTCAATTTTAATCATTATTCATCATCCCTAAAAATACTAATATGATTTATTGTGTAAGCATTTAACAGTCACACTAAGACATTGTATCATAAATTGCTTTTGTTAAGTACCTTATAAAAAAGAACTCGCCATAATTACGGTCTTTTCTTATCCTGCGAAACGAAATTATTCTGCCGGATAAGGATTAATCGAAACTACGGCGAGTATAGATTCTTGAACGCTTTCTCCTCATTGCGTTCAGGAAGTCATAAAAGTCTAAAGCATTCAGATATATTCACATATATGACAGCTTAGATATTCCGTACAGATTACTGAGCATCTGTGAATGAAGGAATAACAGCTCCTTTGTAAGTATCCTCGATGTAAGCCTTAACTTCATCTGACTGAAGAGCATTTACAAGAGCCTTGATCTTTGCTGAATCTTCATTGCCCTGCTTAACAACAAGGAAGTTTGTTCTCTTAAGTGTTGTCTCATCATCGAATTCCTCGATATCAAGTGCAGGATGTGAATCCGGAAGACCTGCTTCAAGAGCATAGTTACCATTGATTGTAGCTGCATCAAGATCAGGCAGTGAGAGAGGAAGTGAAGCAGCCTCAAGAGGTGTGATTACATAACCGTGAGGGTTAGCTTCTGCATCATTTGTAAGTGAATCCTCTGTATAGTTTTCATCAGTGCCATAGTCGCCCTTTGATGTAAGCAGTCCCTTTTGAACAAGAAGATCAATTCCGCGCTCTGCGTTATCGGGATCGTTCGGGATACCGATTGAAGCACCGTCCGGGATATCAGCGATTGACTCATATTTTTCTGAGTAGATGCCCATGGGTTCAATGTGAACGCCCGCTACAGCTGTGAGGTGAAGGCCTGCATCTTCATTCTGCTGATTCATATAACCAAGTGTCTGGAAATAGTTGGCATCAAGTTCGCCTTCTTCAAGTGATGTGTTGGGAAGTACGTAGTCGTTGAATACTACAGTTTCAAGTTCCCAGCCGTCCTTTGCAAGAACGTCCTTCAGGATGTTATCAAGGATCTCTGCGTGAGGAACGGGTGTTGCACCAACAGTGATCTTGTTATCTCCATCTTCAGGAGTAACAGCTTCTGCATCGCTTGATTCTTCAGCTTCTTCTGTTGTCTCTTCAGCAGCTGCTTCTGATTCCTCAGCTTCTTCAGCTTCTGTGGACTCAGCTTCTGCAGCAGTATCTTCTGTAGATTCTTCAGCAGCCGCAGTTTCTGTAGATGCTTCAGCAGCTGAATCTGCGCTGCTTGTAGAACCACCGCAACCTGCAAGAACGCCTAATGTCAGAGTGCTTGATAAAACAATGCTAAGTAACTTCTTTTTCATAATATTTTTCCTCCTCTTAGCCTCTCTTGTTAAGAGCGACTTTATTTATAGGTGATATAATATACCACTTTTTTTTATTGCGCAAACAAAAATGACGTTTTTTCGCATAAGAAAAAGTTATCGCAAGCGAAAGGGGAATTAATAATTTTTACTATCTATGTTTATAAAAAGATTATTATTACGTGAAATATATTATGATAATATGATAAGTAGAGGGATGTGCTTATGAGTAATAAACGGAAAGTCTTAATTGGCATATGTGCATTATCTTATTTGATTACAATTATAGCAACGTTTATAGGCAATCAATACGCAACAGAGCTGATGGCAATAGTAACGGTGCTTTTGATATTCACTGGTCTGATGTCCTATATTAAATATCTTGGGCCGCATAAGTTTTCTACAACTTGCATGGGGCTGGGTTTTTTGTGCATTGCATTAGGATATATCTATCGATTCGTTAATCATTTTGTTGCAAATATTGAAGCTTTTTATTTTATATGGGGAATAATATACCTGATGCCAAGCGTGTTTTTTGCACTTAATGAAACCACGTTTATGCTCTATAAATTAAAAGGCAGAAAACGTGATATTTCACATCTGTTTTCTAATTGTTTTGCTGTATCTATAGTTGGTTATGTGCTCATATACAAATTTTTCTCTGCAGCAGTTGGGAGTATTGAGACTTCTGCCCAGGTTCATTATCTGCTATTTATTTTCCTTGCTTTCTTTGTTGTGATGATGGGAGTACAGACTTTCTACCTGGTGGGAGAGGAGAATATAAAAAGAGGCACGCTTCTTACCACAATTGCCATGCTGATCTATGAGCTGATGGATATTCAATATATCTATCTGGTAGCCATAGGAAAAGATCCGGAAAACTATTTTGAAGACCTGGTTTATATGCTGACACTTATCGTAATGACGATGGGAATAGCAATACAGGTTCACAAGAAATACTATTTTGAATTTCAACACTGGGACTATACTGAGAAATCTACGAGGTTAAGGGTCCTTATTTCGGCTGTGGTTTTGATTATTACAGGATTTGCAGCATATTATGAATATCTTTCTTATACGGAAGCCAACTATATAGTAATAGTGCTGATGGCATATATGATAATGACATATATTTTAAGGACAGACAGCCTTACTGATGAGCTTTTGGATAAAGAAAAAAAGCAGAATATTATTCTTGAGGAAAAGGTTGAGGAGCAGACTAAAAATCTTATGGAGATAAATAAAAAGCTTGAACTGCTCTCTTCCACAGATATGCTCACAGGCCTTTACAACAGGTGGTATGCGGGAATTTTCCTGGATGATATCGTTATGAAATATAAGAATACAGGTAAGAAGTTTGCTCTTTTTGCAATTGATTTAAATCACTTTAAACCTATAAATGATACATACGGTCATGAGATGGGAGATAAGGTCCTGGAAGAATTCGGGAACCGTATGAGAGAGCTGCCGGATGAATATACGTCCTTCAGGATGGGCGGAGATGAGTTTTTGATCTTCTACAGGATTGGAGAGAAGGTTGAAAATCTTAATACTGTTGCGGAAAAGCTACAAACACTTTTCAATACACCGGTAAGACAGGATACTTATGTTTTCAATTTGTCAGCCAGCATTGGAATTTCAATATACCCGCAGGATTCAGTAGTTATAGAAGATCTTCTTCAGTATGCAGATACTGCCATGTATTCTGTAAAGCAGAGCGGACATAAGGATGGTTATAAATATTTTAACAGCGGCCTTATAACGCTTATTTCAGCTAAGGCTGCTATTGAAGAGCGGCTAAGAACTGCAACTCCTGAGGGAGATTTTATTCTGTACTATCAGCCTCAGGTGAATATAAAAACGGGAGAAATCATCGGTGCAGAAGTATTTCCTCATTTAAAGGGTGTGATGGAGGATATATCACCATCAGAGATAATTCCCGTGGCAGAAGAATGCGGATTTATGAGTAAGCTTGGAATTTGGATCATATATACAGCGCTGAATCAGATTTCAAAATGGAATAAAAACTACAATAAGGCGATTTCATTGACCATAAATCTTTCGCCGCTGCAGCTAATAGATGAAGAATATGCTTCTGCTTTGAAAAGAGCAACAGAGCTGCTTGAGTTTTCGCCTTCCATGGTGACACTTGATGTCTCGAATGCTGTTATTATGGGGGCTGCCAGCTCTGCAAAGCATGCCATGAAGGAACTGCATGAAGAGGGATATATGCTGTCTCTTAATGATTTTGGAGGCGGAGATATCAACCTTTCATATATACATGACTGTGATTTTAACGGACTTAAGCTTTCCAGATCATTGGTTAAGGAGGCTGAGAATGATACAAAGGCAAAGGTGCTTATAAATGCGATTATGGCCTTTGCAGAACAAATGGGAATCGTGATAACTGCTGTCGGAATAGAGAATAAGGAACAGTCAGAAAGTATGAAGGAGCTGGGGATTTATCAGCATCAGGGTTATTTTTATGGAAGGCCTATGAACGCTGAGAGCTTTGAAGCTATACTAAAGGAAGTCAGATGAAGAATCCTATATTAGAAGCGACCTCCAAAGAGTTTTGGAGGTCGCTTTACAATACTTTTATGGATAATTACAGAGTTCGTTCATAGTGATCGCCGGTTTTTACAAATCCGGTCTTTTTCAGATAAGCCTTATGATATTCATCTGAACCTCTGTAGATCAGCTTATCAATATTTTCATGTATAAGATTATCCATCAGGAAAGTACCGATTGAAAAATCTCTGTATTCAGGAATAGAGTAGTCAAGTTTGATATCAAGTATGTGATCCTTAAGAATGCCAAGTGTGATTCCAACCGGTTTGCCGTTATGACATACAACAAAAGCGGCATTTGCTCCGGAAAAGTCCATTGATATTCCCGGGAAACATTTTGAAATATCATCCTTATATAAATCTATAGTATATTTAGTCAGGCCATCGTCTTCGGAAACTCTTATCATATCGTAGTTCTTCTCAGTATTCATCATCTTGATAAGGTAATAGACATTTATAGCCACAAGAGCCAGGTTCATGACAACAGTGGGGAATGCGCCTATAAGAAATCCATAAATCACACAGAAAAGGCTGCCCAGGGTGTTTACAATTCTAAGCTTGTAAACAGACACCATCATGAAAGAAATAAGAACAAGAGCGGAACCGATATAACCAATTATCTCAAAAATTATCTTTGTATCCATAATATTTTATTCGAAAAACCGAATGCTCCTTTCTTGAAAAATTATAAATAGTTTCAACAATATTGTATCATATTAACGTGAGGAGTTTATCTGCAATTTTATCTGCTACATATAATTTGTAGTCATGTCTTGTGGGAAGTGCTTCGTTTATTTGAAAACTGAAAGCATGAACCTTATCGCCAATATTGATAGATGCATATATTTCACCTGGGACGCTGTCTGCGTTATTAGGGTCGATATTTCCCATGGTCCCTGTTACACCTATTCCTATATCTGCGCCGAGGCTTTTCTTGCAGGCATTTGCCATGTGAGTTGCGGTTTCAATCGAATAGACGCCATATTCATTTATTATATTTTCAGGTACTCCCTGAAGAATTTTTGCTTCATTACTATATGTGATATATGCCCCCTTAAGTATGGCAGAGGATCCTTCAGTGTCGGTCAAAAGATTAGCAATCATTCCGGCAGTGCAGCTCTCCATGGTGGTTATGGTGAGGTGCTTACTAATTAATGTTTTTGTGATCGATTCGTATTTTTTTATAATAAAATCCTGTGTGCTCAAATGATATCTCCTTTGAATTATTGCTTTTGTTTTTACTTATGACAGATTGAGATTTTCTGAAATGTAGTACTTGTATCCATGCTTTTTACAGTATTTTTTGATTTTGGTTTTAAGCTTTTTGTCCTTTGTGTATTCAAGAAGGTAACAATTCTTTTTCTCTTTTTTTAGGAGCTTTAAGTATTTTTTGAAATACTTGATGTCAGATGAATTGTTTTGTCCAAACTCATTTTTGTCATAATCTATGATTTTTGAAAAAACCGATTCCTGATTAATGCCATCCAGAATAGCATCAAGGCTTTTGTTTCTGTCATAATACTCGGTAACAAAGGTGTCGCCTCCGTTTATGATTACTTTTCCCTTTTTCTTCAGACCTTTGAGAATGGTTTCAACACCTGAATAAATATTCTCATTATGATACTGATAATATACATCAACGTTATCAATGAAAAATCCGTCAACTCCGGTATTTGCAATTTGAGAGGAGAGATCTTCTAAAATAAATTTCTGCCATTTCTCAGAAGATACATCCACCCACCTCTCATCGGGCCAGTTTTCATAGACATCGAGAGTGATATCTTTGTAGGAATTGTAATAATCCCTGTATTTTTCGACAGACCCGATATTGAGGTAACTGTACACGATGTGGCCTTCTTTTTTTAGTTTTTTTATATCATTTTCAGAAAAATCATTCTGGACATCAAGAATAATTGTTTTGTAGTTCTTGAATTTTTTGAAGGTGCTTTTGCCGGAATTACATGAAAGAAAAACTCCGTAGCTGTACTTGAATTTTTTTGCTGCTGCATATGAATCAACTCTACAATAGGAAAGGATAATAATTATAAGAAGAGAGTGAATTATAAGTAGCTTTAATATTTTCTTTTTGTTCATATATTACTTCCTCGTTAGATAATTGTTGTAGGCTGAAAATATTATACAGGCGCTAAGATATATGAGCAATGTTTGTAGTGCACTGTTTTAATAAGGAAAAACATAACTAAACCGGTCCGTGAAGTGGGGATCAGATTGTTTGAAGTAAAAATGGTGAAGAGACAAGAGATTTGTTGCACAAAAGATTTTAGTGTGATAAAGTGGTAAAGAATGAAACTGTAAATTCACGAACACATTAATATTGTGACATATGAATACTACTTTTTTAATTTAGTTAAGAGAGTAAAGACGAGGAGGATAATTTATTATGAAAAGAAAGATTATGGCAGGTATTCTTGCAGCTGCTATGACAGTATCAATGACAGCATGTGGACAGACGGGAGAAAAAGCAAATGCTGACACAGCTACAGCAGAGACTTCAACTGAAGAAGCTCCTGCAAATGATGCAGAGGAAAGCTCAGAAGATAGTGCCGAAACAAGTGAAGAAGCTGCAGCAGATTCCGATATCGAGTATATCAAAGGCAAAGGTAAGCTTATCGTAGGAATCACAGATTTTGCTCCTATGGACTACAAGGATGACAATGGTGAATGGATCGGATATGATGCTGACCTTGCAAAGAAAGTTGCTGAGTCACTTGGTGTAGATGTTGAGTTTGTTGAGATAGACTGGGACAACAAGATTCTTGAGCTTGAGAACAAGTCAATCGACGTAGTATGGAACGGTATGACACTTACAAACGAAGTTACTAATTCCATGGAGTGCACACAGCCATATCTCAATAATGCACAGGTTGTAGTTGTTCCTTCCGATATTGCAGATACCATCAAATCTACTGATGATGCAGCTACTTTAAGCTATGCTGTAGAGGCCGGATCTGCAGGAGAGCAGGCAGCAACAGATAATGGTTATGATTTCATATCAGTAACTTCTCAGGCAGATGCTCTTATGGAGGTTCAGGCAGGAACATCAGGCGCATGCATTATCGATCTTCTTATGGCAGGTGCAATGATCGGAGAGGGTACAAGCTATCCTGATCTTACACACACTGTTGAACTTACTACCGAAGAATATGGTATTGGATGCAGAAAAGGCTCAGATCTTGCTGCTTACATAGACGATCAGTTAAACGCTATGAGCGCTGACGGAAGTATCCTTGAAATAGCCAAGACCTATGGCGTACAGGATGCGGTTATAAATAGATAATTATCTTAAGCGTCAGATATATCTGACGTTTAATAGAGAGTATAATTGATAAATTTGAGGTACGCATACTTATGTTTTGGACTGTTACCATCTCCCTTCTTGAGGGATTTCTTGGAACACTTAAGCTTTTTACACTTACACTTTTATTTTCATTGCCGCTGGGACTGGTCATCAGTCTCGGCTCAATGAATAAAACACCTATAGTACATATTCCAATAAGATTCATTATCTGGGTAGTTAGAGGAACGCCGCTTATGTTGCAGCTTCTGATCATCTATTATGGACCGGGTATATTCCTTGGAAATAATATATGGGGATCAGGAGGAAACGGAAGATTTTTAGCGGCGCTTTTTGCGTTTGTATTTAACTATGCCTGCTATTTTTCTGAGATATTCAGAGGTGGAATACAATCAATTCCTGTAGGACAATATGAGGCAGGTAAAGTACTCGGACTGACCAGACAGCAGATTTTCTTTAAGGTTGTTTTACTCCAGGTTATAAAGCGTATTGTACCTCCCATTTCAAATGAAGTTATCACGCTTGTAAAGGATACATCACTTGCCAGAGTAATAGCCGTTTATGAGATCATATGGAATGGTCAGGCATTTATCAAGAGCAGTGGTATTATATGGCCGCTCTTTTACACAGGTTTATTTTACCTGTTGTTTAGCGGATTGCTGACACTTCTGTTTGGATACATTGAGAAAAAGCTCAGCTATTTCAGATAATATTTACCTGATGTAGATGTTTGATATTTACAGTATTGTCATCAATAGCTGATGGAGACCGGTGATAGTTGAGCAAGCGCTGATTTATTTTAATAAAGGTAGGAATTATGCCGATACTTGAAGTTAATAATATAAAAAAGAAATTCGATCATTATAATATTCTAAATGGAATATCCTTCAGCATGGAGGAAGGACAGGCGATTTCCATAATCGGTTCATCGGGAAGTGGAAAGACTACATTTCTAAGGTGCCTTAATTTCCTTGAAAGACCGGATGAAGGTACAATAGTTGTAAAGGGTGAAAAAATATTTGATGCGTCAATGCCTCCTGAAAATCCTAAGCAGCTTCGTGAGAGAAGACTCCATTTTGGTCTGGTTTTTCAGCAGTTCAATTTATTCCCTCAGTACACTGCTTTGGAAAATGTAATACTTGCACCAAGGCTTCTGAAGGATGGAAGAAGCGAACAGGAGCTTACGGATATGGGCATGGATCTTCTTGATCAAATGGGACTTGCAGACAGAGTGAACCAATATCCGCACCAATTATCAGGTGGTCAGCAGCAGAGAGTTGCAATTGCAAGAGCACTGGCTTTAAAACCTGATATCCTTTGCTTTGACGAACCGACTTCTGCACTGGATCCTGAGCTCACAGGGGAGGTTCTTAGAGTAATCAGGAATCTTGCAGAGAAAAAGACGACCATGATAATTGTTACTCATGAAATGGCATTTGCAAGAGATGTTGCAGATGAGGTAATCTTCATGGATAAAGGAATTATCCTGGAAAAGGGACCTGCAGAGCAGGTGATAAATAATCCTAAAGAAGAAAGAACAAAGCAGTTCTTATCAAACTTAAATAACTAAAAAAAGTGCCTATGGCACTTTTTTTGTTTGAGCAGAGCATTAGTGTAGAGGTATCAAATCTGATAGTCCAGTGGTGCAGCATCAAGTATAATAGTTGCCGTGAATACACTACCTAGTCCTTCCTCGCTCTCTGCCGTGATATCACCCCTCATCATGCCGGCAAGTCGCTTTGATACTGACAAGCCAAGTCCGGTTCCTGTACCGTACTTACTGGGATTTCTTTTCTCCTGTGAAAAGGTCCTGAAAAGGCTCGGCATGAAGGACGCACTGATTCCGCAACCTTCATCCTTAACGGTAAAACTTATTTTATAAGTGTCATCTATACGCTTGGAATTGACCGTGATCTCAATCGTGCTGTCACGCTCACTGAATTTTACTGCATTTGATGTGAGGTTGTTGACCATCTGCTGTGTTCTTCCAATATCGCAGACAATCTGGGGATTGGCCCTGTAGTTTCTATTTATTATCACATCGATATTTTTATCACCGGCAAGAGCCATGGTAATATTCTCTATTCCATCAACCACGTCATTGAGAGAGGTTCGCTGGGGATCAAGACTGAGATTCCCTCCATCGATACTGTTTATGTCCAGGATGTCACTCATAAGCCTGGATAAATAGTGACTGGAAGTGTATATTTTACGCATATCACTTCTTAGTACATCAATGTTTTCCTGGGTCATGCCAAGGTAAGAAAGAGCTGAGATTGATTTCATGGGATTTTTTATCTCATTACTCATGCGGGATAAAAACTCCGACATTCTTCTGTTTGCTTTTTTTTCGTTTTCAAGAAGCTTATCATTCAACTTGTTGAGGCGTTCAATTTTGGCAATACGTTCCTGTTCCTCGGTTACATCCATGAATGAACCGACAAAGCCGATTATTGCACCGTCATCATATATGGGAGTTTTGGAGGCGATTATTTCACGGACTTCGCCCTTTACTATGCACTGACCATGGACATTGTGTGTGCTTATACCCTGAAGTACTCTTAACTCATCATTCATAAATGGCACCGGATCAGGATGCCATCCCATATCTTCATCAGTTTTTCCCAGTACACAGTCAACTGAATTAAAGCCGTAATAATCAAGGAATGCCTGATTTACCCCGACAAATCTTCGCTGAGTATCCTTCCAGAAAATGCAGTCCTGAGTTGTGTTGATGATCTTATCAAACAACTGATCCGCATGTTCCTCAAGGGATATGGTTTTTAATTTCTCAATTCTGTCCTCCATACATAACCTCATAAAAAAGTAAAATCGTGATTTGCATTAAGAAAGATTGCTTCAATTATAACACGAAATTTCGTAAATGCTATATGGGAAGAAACAAGTTTTCATCACTTATTGTTTGTTTTATAAGATGTATGTTTTTATTTGAAAGGTTATACAGTTTAAAGCATATATTATCGATGTCGGAGTGAAGTTTTTTTATCTCATTGGAGCAGCTGATGCGCTCGGAAACTTTTACTTCTGAATACTGATTATTAAGTCTAATTATTCTATCTATTTTAGAAACTATATCGCGCTGTATATTATCATCAGCATAAGGAATCGGAATCTGTTCTATATGAGATCTCAATACTTTTACTGAGCGGAATTTTTTCCTGAAAAAGTAGTCGGCAACGCTGCTGTTCAGGACAGCCAAAATGTATTTTATGTCCAGGCCATCAATGTTCGGAATTACGATATTACAACTGTTGAGAGACAACGTTTTATTATCATCATAGGCGAAGACAAGACGACCTCCGATAAAACGGTAAAGCAGTTTTTGGGGAGCACGATACAACTCAATCGGTGCCACCTGCTGACATTTTTCAGGGACAAAATTTATGTAGCACTTTGGAACGTGAAAAGCATATTTAAAGATATCGGTTCCCTTAAGTATTATTTCGTTCTTTGGGCTCTTTCGTGATTGAAGCATTTCCTTGTTGGCACCTGTTACAATTCCGAGAGCGAATTCAGCGTTACCCTGCAGTGTTCTGGCTCCGGGTAAAGTGGAAATCGACTGAAGCAGAGCGTACTCTTCATCAGGCATGAGGAAATTGAAACTGTAGGTGGATATCTCCCTTTCAGTCATGATGTTATAGGTAATCTCATTATCGTAAATGGTGGGATTAGAGCTTAAAAATCCGACTTCTGCATCAGACTTTTTCTCTACCTGCAGGATGATTGAAGGGCACTGCACATGATTGAACACATCCCCAAGGTATTCAAGATGCGAAAGGCTGGATCTTTCTACTAATTCTTTTCTTGCCGGGGTATGAGATTTTACAAGAAGGACTGACTCCGGAAGAACATAGGAGAGCATCCCGCCTTCTTCCAGCAGATTAAGTCCCTGCTCTATAAAAAGGTCAAAGGAGTCAACGGATTTTTCTCTGCCACATATGAACTTTTCGCTTATGAAGTTTTTTTCTTCTAAAGAAAATGAAGCTCCCCAGGGAGGATTGCCAAGGATTACGTCAAAGCTTTGGGTGGATCTGTCAGCATGCAAAAAATCAGACTTGACGATATGCTTTTTCCAAAAGGTAATATCAGGAAGTCTGTATTTAAATGCCAGTGTCAGTCTGGCAATCTGTACGCTTATTTCATCTATATCGTAGCCGTAAAGGTTCCCAGCGGGAACTCCGGGAGGAAGACAGAGGAGAAAGTTCCCACTTCCACATCCGGGATCAAGTATTTTTTTATTCTGACCATCTGTAAGAAAGGATGCCTCAAAAAGATGACCTAAGAGCCTCTGGACTATGGCGCCGGGAGTGTAGTAGGCTCCGGTGCTCTTTCTGGATTGAAGGTGTCTTAAGGATATATAGATAAGGCCAAGGGTATCCTCTCCGGATACATATGAAAAACTTAAGAAGGTATCAGAAAGCTCTGACAGTTTGCCACTTGCTTCCGGTGATAATTCATCACAGGATGCTCCTCTAAGATCAGATAAAAGCGGATCATATTTATATATTTCGTCCGCAGGAACACGCTTTTTGAGGATTCCTGCTGCACATCTTTTCAAAATACAGCGAATGAGATTATCATCCAATATGAGCGGTAAAACGAAAGCTGCATCAGCTTCGTCCTCCGTAGCTGAAACAGCATTTATGATCGTCTCTATAAGAGGAAGGTTTGGTGAACCTTCTGTAATGTAATCACTGTATAAAAGATTTCCGGAAACAAAGCTTTTGTTTCGTCTGCTTTTTAAGGATTGGATCTTTCCACTGTTAAGGTCATCCTTCAAGGCTTTCAGGTAGCTCTCTGAAAAAACATAGGAGCGGCCTTTTTTGCCTTCAGGCTTCAGCTTTCCAAGCTTTATCCAGTTTCTGCCGGTCGCAGTCGAAATCGACAGCGCTGTACATAGTTCAGTTAGTGTTAACATCTGTATTCCTTTCAGAATAAAACTTTCTGGACATTACAAGAAGAATTATCCCTAAAATGCTCAGTATAAAACCTGCCAGCAGTCCGGGAGTGTGATATTTAAGCGTAATATCGTGATGTCCGGCCTCCAGGGAAATAGCGCTGAACATTGTGTCTGCCCTAAGGAGATCTGCTTTTTTGCCATCAACATATGCGCTCCATCCGCTTGTGTAAGGGATAGAGAGGAAAAGAATCTCTGAGTCTTTAGTATCTATGCTGCCTGTTATTTTATTGGTGGCAAAAGATATAGGGTTCTTATGCAGGTCTACATTTGTGAGAGTATGCTCTTTTAATGATGCAAGCCTTTCATGCATTGTTGAAAGAGATCTGTTGTAAACCGTCATTTCATCGAATTTATAGGTGCCCTTGTCATTGAAGGTTATGGTTATCTGATTTTTGGCATCTGCAGAGTAACCAAGATTAACTATATAATCATGCCAACCTGAATAATACCAGGAGTTTTCTGTCTTGTAGTCAATGTTCTTAACAACCTGAGTACCATCTGAAAGCTGTGAGCTTACGGTAATTCTTGGTACATCATTTTTGCTCTTTATGTTCAGATTTTTTAAGTAAAGAAGAGTTTCAGCTTCTCCGCTGCCGTTAAAGCTCAGAATTACGGATGAGCCGGCATCGGCTTTATAACCGCCATTCTTTTCCTTAATATCTCCATCAAAGGAAATTTCATAAGGAATGCTGTTTGAAGTAAATACTGTCTCAGCCTCAGGATATTTTGCAGCCTCTTTATCAGACAGAACTGCTCCATATAACAGTGCTTCTTCTCTTTGGATTGGAGTCATATCATTAAATTCAGTTTCGGATATGGCATTGTTATAAGTAAAACCAAGAGGCATGGCTTCAGGATTCTCATAAATTTCGAAATTGTATTTCTCGTAGGAAGGCACATAGCCATAGGGCACAAATGCCTGCTGGTCCGGAGTGTTATAACGAAGTGAATAGAAGCGTACACCGGCTATGGAATTCAGTATTGCGCGGTCATCCAGGGCATAATAAGCAAAGCTCTGCTGGTCGTTGTTTGCCATGAGTTTAAAGTATTCGGATACACTTTTGTCAGCAAGACTGAAGAAAAACTGGGTAGAAGAAATACCATCCAGCATGGCGGCATTCCACACAAGGTCACGGCCAGAATAACGGTAGAAATCACTTATTGGATCAAGACCGGACTGTGCAGCGTTTTCTTCTACAACCTGTACCTCGGTGCTCTGCAACTGGGTAGATATATCTTCAGTACTATCCATGTAATCTCTGATCATATTTCCCTGATCAGGTGAGTATGCAAAGCGACCGTTTTTAATAATCATGCCGGCAGTGACTATGAATATAAGTACACCAAAGATATTGGCGATATAGGCTGTCAGATTGATATTCTTGCCACATATGTAGTTCGCGATTCTTCTTGAGATGAAATCTACAAATTCAGCAGTTACCACTCCTGCAAATAATGCGCAGGCAAAAGCCCATCTGTTCACAGCATAGGAAAAAGCTGCAAAGGTGTAGCCTACATAGGGAAGGCACAGGAACAGGGACATTAGGATAAGGAACACGCACTCCTGGTAAAGTGACAGTTTATGTCTGTACTCGGGAGAATCCTTCCAGGCGATAAAAATGCCGGTTGGACCGTCATTTTTTGCGTCCTTAAGTAATTCTTTCTTTTTCCTGTTTATATCAATTGCTGATTTTACCAGGTGATAGATGCTTCTGACCACAAGGAATATTGCAGCTATAACAAACATGGGAGTAAAGCCCAGCTGTGTATCGTTCTGACCATGATACACAAAGGAGTACACGTTTTTGATAAGCTCCTTGTAATAATCAGCGGAATAGAGAAGCGGAATAGTGATTCCTGATGCAGCTCTCGGATTGTTCGGGAAAGCCAAAAGTACGGGGAGAAGAATGAACATGCTCATCAGTGTACCGATTATTCCATAGGCAAAAAAAGTGAGTATGGTTTTAAGAGCTCCCTTTTTATGAGTTCCAAAATGAATAAACAGGAGTCTTACAGCGACATAAATAATAGTCAGAAGTACGATTATGTAGAAAAAGTAAAAGTTGTTAGTGCCTGCGAGAAATACTGAAACAGCAAAAAAGACAGGCTTGTTTTCCTTAAGGATTTTCTCTGCACCAAGAAGAACCAGTGGAAGGTAAATAAGCGGATTGGCAAAGAATGGATGCCACAGTCCAAGGTACATAAAATAGGAACCGAAACTATAGGTGAACATACCTGTCAAAAGTGCGGAAGATGTGAGGTTCCTATTGAGGTAGCGTGCATACAAAGAAAACGTGATTCCGGCAAGGTATGCTCGAAGTATCATCACTACCTGAAAATAAATATGGATATATTCAGTTTTTACAAATGCTGAAAAAAGATTGAGAATATCGCCCAGCGCGTAGTACTGAAGAGTTGAGTACATGTCACTTCCATAGCCTATGCCAAATGCAAAGGTCTGGAGAGATAAACTGTGTTCATGAAAAAGCTGATAAAAGACGCCGCGCAGCCATTTGGAATAGTAAGCAGCAGCTTTTAGATGCTGTCTCCAGGTGTCACCCTGAGAGATAAGGATTTTACCATTTCTGAAAAACAGACCATAGATGATAAATGATAATGCTAAAAATAGCAGAGTGTAAATTAAATAGAAGATTATGTATCCGGAAATAGAGTTAGTATTTATTCTTTTTTTTGATGTCTTGTCCATTGAGAAATTGCCCCTTTTAATTGAGTAGAGCACCAGTGAAGTTTCTCAGCGGACTTGTATAAAAAAATCCCCTGAGAACCGGTACAGCATCGCTGAAATAACTTGACTGATTTCAAGATGCTGTACCAGGCAGAATCCTGCCAGGTACTCAAGGGGATTATACCATAAATTTTATATGGACGTTATTACTACTCGTCGTCCTCTTCTTCGTCATCTTCCTCTGCCGGAGGAGCCTCAGCTGCCGGTTGTTCAACAGGAGCAGCTTCCTGTGCAGGCTGGACTTCCTGAGCCGGAGTCTGTTCCACAGCAGGTGCCGGATTAGCATCTGCAGCGTTCTGCTGTTCAGCAGGAGCCGGATTAGCATCAGCAGCTGGTGCAGCATTCTGCTCTGCAGCGGGAGCCTGTTCTGTAGCAGGTGCCGGTGTGACATCAAGTGCAGGAGTAGTATTTGGTGTCGGTTGATACTGAGTATTTACAATACCCTGCTGGATAAGTGATGTCTCCTGAGCAAGTATCTCCTGGATATTGGGCTGAGCCATAAACTCAGGAGTGTGATGACAGGTAGCGGCAGGAGTAACAATCGTATTACCTGCTTCGTCAACAGTAGTGGTGAATCCATTCGCTGTAGTTGACTGTTTTGACTGAGCCTGAAGTGCTGCGGGTTCAGGCGGTACCAGCTCAAATACACCGGTAATCTTGAACGGACACTGCTCTGATGCAGGATATCTGTCTGACTGACATATTGTTCCTGCGTAGTGTACGTTACAGCTGTCTGTCGGAACTGTACCTTCCTCGAAATATTCTGTGAGGTGTGTTCCATCACAAAGTCCGCCGATTGGCAGTTTTCCTGACCTTGAGCAGACAGTGGCTGATATTACGGAAGCCGGTTTTTCAAAGGTTGTGGATGGCAGATTCTCATGTATCTTTGACATGACTGCACGCCACATGGTTTTTGCAAGTCTCTGTTCATCCTTGGTTGTAAGGTCAACGTTGTTGTCATAGCCTGCCCAGGTTGTTGCAGTGTAGTATGTGGAATATCCTGCAAACCATACATCGTTTTCATCAGATGTGGTTCCTGTTTTTCCTGCAATGGCAGTTGTTCCGAAATTAACGGCAGTACCTGTTCCGCTTGTTACTACATCGGTCATGGCACTTGTAAGAAGGTAGGCTGTTGATTCCTTAAGGATTCTTGTGGATTCCATCTTAGTGTTATCAAGAATTGTATTACCTTCATGATCTACGACTTTTGTGTAAAGCTTGGGCTTAATGTAAAGCCCGCCGTTTGCGATGGCAGCGTAAGCTGCGTTAAGCTCCATGTTTGTAACACCGTGTGTAAGACCGCCAAGAGCAGTAGGAAGCTGTACATCTGTAAAAATCTTGCCGTTTATCTCTTCATTTTCAGCAAGGGTTGTGAAACCGAAATTCTTCAGATAATCGAATGCCAGCTGCGGAGTTATGAGTGTCATAGTCTTAACAGCTATGATGTTCATGGAATCCTTAATAGCGGTTCTTATTGTAGTAAGACCTCTGTAGGATTCTCCGTACCAGTTGTTAACAGGACGACCATCCGGATAATTGAAAGGTGCGTCGTTAAATACGGTAGCAAGAGTAAGTCCTGCACTGTCGAGGGCGGGAGCATAGGTTGAAAGAACCTTGAAGGTAGAACCGGGCTGACGAACGGTATCCGTTGCGCGGTTTAAGGTTCTTGAAGCTGTCTTGCTTCCTCTTCCGCCTACCATGGCTACAACATAACCCTGCTTGTGATCCTCTACTGTGAGTGATACCTGAGGCTGAGGAGTCAGGTTGACAGATTCACCTTCCACAGTGTCGGAGCCAACAACTGCAGCCTTATATTCTTCAATGGCTGCCTCTGCGTCCTCTTTGGAGTTAAACAGCATGTTGAAGCTCTTTGTCTCCTGCTGGAAATAGCTCTTCATCATCTCAGAGCTGTAGTTATTCTTATTTCCTTCAGAATCCACAGTTGTAAGTGCGTAATCAAGAAGGTACTTGGTGCCTTCAGGATAATTGGACTCATCTGAATATATTTCGTCACAGATTGACTGGATGTGAGGATCCTGAGTAGAGTAGATTTTAAGACCGCCGCTGTAGAGCAGTGTGTAGGCCTGTGTTTCGTTATAACCTGCATCAATGAGATCGTCGATCAGCTGATTTGTAAGTGCATCCACAAAATATGAGTTGATGTTGTTGTCGGTTGTCTCCTGGTCAACTACCTGGATTCTGGCATAAACATCATCATTTATGGCTTCATCATATTCAAGCTGAGTGATGTATCCCTGCTCCAGCATGTCATTCAGAACCTTTTCACGTCTCTTGGCATTATTGTCCGGGTGAGTGATAGGATTATATCTGCTGGGGTTCTGGGTGATGCCTGCGATAACAGCACATTCTGAAAGTGTCAGATTGGTTACCGGCTTATTAAAGTAGCGGAGTGAAGCAGCCTGAACTCCAAGGGTGTTGCTTCCCAGGTTGATGGTATTTAAGTAATTAAGAAGGATATCCTCCTTGGTCATAGTCTTCTCAAGCTGAAGAGCAAGGTACTGCTCCTGAATCTTACGCTTTATCTTGGCAATATCAGAGTTTTCACTTGTCCAACCTGTAAAGACGTTGTTCTTAAGAAGCTGCTGGGTTATGGTACTGGCACCCTGTGTCAGGTCCTTGCTTGTTATACCTATTACTGCAGCTCTGACGATACCTTCAATATCGATACCATTGTGAGTGTAAAAACGTCTATCCTCGATAGCTACGAAAGCATGAGCCAGATTTTCAGGAATCATGTCCCAGCTGACAGGGATTCGGTTTGAATCGGTTGATACCAGCTTGGCAGTCTGATTACCCTCTGTGTCATAGACGAAGGTTGAATAACCTCTGGGTGTGACGCTTATGTTACCTATGTCTGGAGCAGAATCGATTATTCCTCTGAAAACACCGATTCCTGCGCACACGCCGATAACAACGATACCGATGATCAGCATGATTATCAGCTCAAAGGATATGAGGGAAAATTTCTTTCCCCACTTTGTGGTAGATGAGGTCAGTTTATGTTGCTGATCTCTGATACCTTTTCTTCCATAATTCATAACATCCTCCATGTAAGACCTGAATTGGTAGCCGGTGCGTCCGTCTAAAAGTGAGATACACCGGATAGCAAGTCTATCTATAACATGATATTATAACATATAAAAAGTAAAAAATAGACTAAGATATATCGAATGGAATAGCGTTTATGGGAAAAACAGATAATTATAAAGTGGTTCTTCAGCCGGGAAGCGATGAGATAGTAGAGAAAAAATCAAGATTCATAGCAAATGTATTATCCGTGTCCAGTGTTCAGGAGGCAGAAGAGCAGATAGCTGCTTTTCAGAAGAAGTACTGGGATGCAAGGCATAACTGCTATGCCTTCGTGATAGGCTCTGATTTTGGAACCACAAGGTGCAGCGATAACGGAGAGCCCTCCGGCACCGCAGGTAAACCTATCCTTGAGGTCATAAAAGGAGCAGGAGTTACAAATGTACTTATTATAGTAACGAGATATTTTGGCGGAGTGCTGCTTGGCACTGGCGGACTTGTGAGAGCTTATACAAAGGCGGCTCAGGCAGGACTAAATGCAGCCATGGTAGGAGAGATGATTCTTGGTAAAAGATATCATCTGACTGCTGATTATACTTTGGTCAACAATATTCAGTATTACCTCAGACAGGAGGGGATTCCACTTGAAAATGAGGTGTATACCGATAAGGTTGAATATGATATCACCGTAAAAATGGAAGATGCTAAGAGAGTAACTCAGGGACTGACACAAAAAACTGAAGGCAGGATCGGAATCGAAGAAATCGAAGAAGGGTATTTCTGTTTCTAGTGCTACTGTCGTTACTGTTCACACCTTACGGTGCTCACAGCAACTGGATTTGCCCATTCCAGTTGCCTTCGGCAAAGGGGCAAATCCTATATTCAAGACGTAGAACATTCTCACGCTCAGCGCAGCAAGTGCGCAGAGCTGTCTGAACAGTAACC
>NZ_JNKH01000017.1:0-75123 GCF_000701985.1 Butyrivibrio sp. WCE2006
AACAGCTATGATACGCACAGAGAAAAATACACATGGAAACGTTGGAAAATACTATGAAGCCATGAATCATAAACTGAGTCTCCAGACAAAGGAGCAGTTGTATTTTAATAGTGGGATATGGACTTTGTAACGGCTTGAAAAGCCAAGGGAATCCTTTATCCGCATGATAACATAAGTGCATTGATAGATATGTATGTCAAGGATGCATGGATGCACCGTTGGCTTGTCCTTGACATACATATCTATCAATGTTAGCTTAAATGGAGCGGATAAAGAATTTCCGTATCTATAGATGCCAGCTGATGCTTAGGCATATCAAGGTTTCTTTAACCTATTAAATCCTACAGTAAATTTACGCGGTCCAGATAGCTATTTCAAATTGAAAGTTTTAGCATGAATTAGTATAATTTTAGGTAATAACGAGTTCCGGACAGGCACTGGTGGAGGATAAACTTAACAGACCATGCAGGTCAGATTCAGGAGAACTCGTGCCGGATAAGGGGGATCATTACATGGATAACGAAGAATTGCTTAAGAAAATCGCTGAGAATACATCTAAGAGCCTTAAATATCATAGAATAAGTGCTTTTTGTCTCATCGGAATTCTTTGCGTGGTACTGGTTTCGGCATATATTGTCGTACCTAAGGCGGCTTCAACATTAAATGCAATTGACGCGGCAGCCAGAAGCAGTGAAGAGACATTATCAAATGCCTCGGCAACTCTTGCAGAGGTTAATGAAATGGCTGATTCTGTCACTAAGACAAGTGATGAGATAAGTACTTTCGTAAATGATAATCGGGATATGATGATGGAATCTCTTGATAAGATGTCACAAATTGATTTTGACGGATTGAATCAGGCTATTAAGGATCTTCAGGATGCAGTTGGACCTTTTGCGAAATTCATGAAATCATTCGGCAGATAAATGGATTCTGTTATTTTGATCTGGCAGCATTTGGATGCTAAAGATAGCAGCACCCGACAGGAGTTGGTAAGATAAAAACATTTCATTGAGGAGGATGTAAAATGGCAGGAAAAAAGACTACAGATAAGTTGATGGATATCGCTAAAAATGTATCCGAGGCAGCAAAGCCTTACGTGGAAAAGGCGGAGCCTTACATTGAAATGGCTAAGGAAAAAGCTGAGCCTGTGATCGATGAAGTTAAGGAAAAAGGCGGTCCTGTTCTTAAGGATGTCATTGAAAAGGCTGAGCCTGTGATCAAGGAAGTAAAAAAGAGAGCAGAGCCTGCAACCAAGGTGATAAAGGAGCAGGGGGAAAAGGCAGCTGATGTTGTAAAGGCAGCAACCAGAGATATTACAGAGTCAAATGCAAAAAAGAATGCAAAAGTAGAGTTCTTTATCCAGTACAAGGACTATGAGGTTCGTACCGAGGATATTGCTCAGATCATTCGTGAGAAGTATGTATCTGAGGGACACAAGATATCAGATATCAAGGAGCTGCAGATTTATCTTAAGCCTGAAGAGAACACAGCATATTATGTTGTAAATCACACAGATACAGGCAAATTTACATATTAAACCGGAGACTTGCATTTAATGGCAATTGAGAAAAACGTATTTTTTAATCTGAGACACTATGAATATGGGGAGGCTTTCTTTGGAAGCTATAAGGGCATGAGATACAGGCTGGCAAGAGAGCCGCTGGAGAATGTATTTTTCACGCCCGTTGACCAGAGGAATCCTGACGACAGGCTCATGGCTACTGTGTGGCCTGAACCCTACAGCTATTTTGACACTGAGGACAGTAAGAAAATTTCTGAAAAATTTGAGATTACAGAGGAAGGCTTTGAACAGGCTATTGCATGGATAAATGCGCAGTATGAGGCCGGAAACTGGTAATCTATAGACTGCTGCATTTGCGGCAGTCTTTTTTATCATATAGGAGATTCCGTTGGATTTCCTATATGATAAAAAGCATAAATAAAAAATTTAATTTCAAAAAAGGAAATGTCAACCATGTGCAGAATATAGTTAAAGTGAGGAGTTTATTGTATGAAAATACGAGAAAGCCTGGAAAACAGAGAGAGATTAAATTATAGCCCATATGCAACTCTTAGTATGAACACCAAGGGCAGGAAAGTCGAGGAGGAACCCTGCGACATCAGACCTTGTTTTCAGAGGGACAGAGACAGGATTTTATATTCAAAATCCTTCAGACGTCTTAAGGATAAAACACAGGTTTTTCTTACCCCGGACGGTGATCATTACAGAACCAGGATGACCCATACTCTGGAGGTTGCTCAGAATGCCAGGACTATAGCCAGAGCTCTTAAGCTGAATGAAGACCTTGCGGAAGCGATAGCCTTTGGGCATGACCTTGGACACACACCCTTTGGACATGCAGGAGAGAGGGCTCTTAATGCAATATGTCCTTATGGCTTCAAGCACAACGAGCAGAGTCTGAGGACAGTGGAATTTCTTGAGAAGGACGGAAGAGGTCTTAATCTTACTTTTGAAGTAAGAGACGGAATTCTGAATCATGAGCTGGAACTTATTCCGATTACTCTGGAGGGTAAGGTTGTAAGGCTCTCTGATAAAATAGCTTATATTCATCACGACATGGATGATGCAATTCGTGGGGGAATTCTTAAAGAATCGGATGTCCCGGATAAAATTACCAAAGTAATAGGCCATACCAATGGAGAATGGCTAAATACGTTTATTCACGACATTGTAGAAGCCAGCTTAGGACATAATGACATACTGATGTCAGGAGAGGTTGAGGAGGCACTTTTTAATCTAAGGACTTTTATGTTTGAAAATGTGTACACCAATCCTGTGGCTAAGAGTCAGGAGGGAAAAGCGGAGAATCTGATCCAGATACTGTATCAGTACTATATGGATCATGATGAGCTTTTGCCGGAGTACTTAAAGCGGCTAAGTGATACTCAGCCAAAAGAGCGGCTCGTTTGTGATTTTATAAGCTCGATGACAGACAGATTTGCTATTGCCAGATTCCATGAATATTTCGTGCCGAAGAGCTGGGATGTTCTATAACTAGAAGTAGGAATATAAAATGAGATACTCAGATGAAATCATTGAGGAGGTCAGATCCCGCAATGACATAGTTGATGTCATTGGACAGTATGTCAACCTGAAGCGGACAGGTGCAAACTATGTGGGACTGTGCCCCTTTCATAATGAAAAGTCACCATCCTTTAGTGTCTCCCCAAACAAGCAGATGTTCTACTGTTTTGGATGCAGAGTGGGTGGTAATGTCTTTTCATTTTTGATGAAATACGACAATTTGACTTTCGGCGAAGCTGTTAAAAACCTGGCTGACAGGGCAGGAGTAAAGCTCCCGGAAGAAGATGAATCGCCTCAGGCGAAAAAGATGAGAGATAAGCGCCAGACACTGCTGGAGATAAATAAAGAGGCTGCAAAATACTATGTTTATCAGCTCAAAACTCCTGCCGGTGAAAAAGGTCTTAAGTACTTTAAAGAAAGGGCGCTTTCCGATGAGACCATAAGAAAGTTCGGACTAGGATATTCAAATGTCACAAGTGATGACCTTGTCAGATATCTGAAAAGCAAGGGATATGCAGATTCGCTGATTATTGATGCGGGGCTTGCATCCTTTGATGAAAAGTACGGACTGCATGATAAGTTCTGGAACAGAGTAATGTTTCCGATACTGGATGCCAATTCAAAGGTTATCGGATTCGGTGGCAGAGTTATGGGGGATGGAAAACCCAAGTACCTCAATTCCCCTGAGACCATGATTTTTGATAAGAGCAGAAATCTTTTCGGACTTAATTATGCAAAGAATGCAAGGGCAGGCTATATAATAATCTGCGAAGGATATATGGATGTCATTGCGATGCATCAGGCCGGTTTTGGAATGGCTGTGGCATCCCTTGGAACAGCCTTTACATCGCAGCAGGCGAGCCTTCTGAAAAGATATACAGATCTGGTCATCCTGTCCTATGACAGTGACGGTGCGGGAACAAGTGCAGCGCTTCGAGGTATTGAGATACTTAAGGAGGCAGGTCTTAAAGGTAAGGTCTTGAATCTTAAGCCCTATAAGGATCCCGATGAATTCATTAAAAATGAGGGGCGGGAAGCCTTTGAGGAGAGAATTAAGAAGGCAGAGAATCCGTTTTTCTTTGAAATAGCAGTAAAAGAGAAGGAATTCGACATGAGTGACCCTGCTGAAAAGACTGAATTCCACAGATTTATAGGTAAAAAGCTCTGCGAATTTACCGAAGCTGTCGAAAGAGAGAATTACTTAGAAGCAGTTGCTCAAAGATATATGATAAGTGCTGATGACCTTCATAAGCTGGTGGCAGGTATAGCAGCCGGCGGAATAGTGAAGCAGTCAGTTAAACCCAAGTCTGGAAAACCGATAAAGGAAATAAAGGAAGATCCGGCCAGAAAGCCTCAAAGGCTTCTGATAACCTGGCTTGCTGATGAACCGGCAGTTTTCACATCTGTAAAGAAATGGGTAGAACCTCCGGATTTCAGTGATGAGCTTTATCGCGGAATTGCTGATGAGATGTGGAAGGGACTTTCAGATGGCAGTTTTGATCCTGCAAAGGTGATGAACCATTTCACAGATGAAGATGAACAGAGAGAAGTCGCCGAGCTTTTCAATACTAACCTATTTAAGGTTGAAACAAAAGATGAACGTGAAAAGGCAATGCACGACATTCTCTATGACATAAAAAAATCAGGTTTTGAAAAGAAACTCTCGATGATGCCTTCGGATGCACCTGAAAGATGGAATTTTACACTTGATGGGAAACGGGCACTTGAGGAACTGTCGAGAGCAAAGATCATTTTGGATACGTAAGAAAGGAAGTAAATAAAGTGGCAGAAAAGAAGACAACAAGCAAGGAAACAGATAAGGAAACAGTTAAGAAGCCTGCGGCTAAGGCTGCAGAAAAGAAAACAGCTGTAAAGAAAGAGACTGTAAAAAAGGAAACCAAGAAAAAGATAGTTATCAAGCTGGCTGATGATGATCTGAAGGAAGAGAAGAAGGCTGCTGCAAAGACTACTACTGCAAAGACTACTACTGCAAAGAAGACCACAGCTAAAAAGGAAGAGTCTGCTAAGAAGACTTCTGCAAAGAAGGAAGACAGCGCATCCAAGGCTCCGGGTTCTTCTTCAGATCTTGACGAAGAGACAAGAGAAAAGTTCCTTCAGAAAATAAGAGAGCTTCTTGCACTTGGTAAAAAGAAACAGAATACACTCGATTACAACGAAATCAGCGATTTCCTGAGAGATCTGAACCTTGATGAGGAGAACCTTGATAAGGTGCTTGAACAGCTTGAGGCTGCAGGCATTGATATCATCAGAATGGAAGAGGACGTTGATGTTGATATTCCGGATGATGACGGTGTTGTTCTCGGCGATGAGGATGAGGTTGATATGGAAAATATCGATCTTTCCGTTCCAGATGGTATAAGCATTGAGGATCCTGTACGTATGTACCTCAAAGAAATCGGTAAGGTTCCGCTTCTTACAGCTGACCAGGAAATTGATCTTGCTCAGCAGATGGAAGACGGAATGATGGCTGAGCGCATCATGGAAGCCGGCGGTGCAGATAAGGTTGATGTCAAGGAAGAGGAGCAGGATGCTTACGAAAGAGTAAAAGATTATGATGAGAGACAGCTTAAAAATGCTTCTTTTTATGGTAATGAAGCAAAGAAGCGTCTTGCTGAGGCTAACCTCCGACTTGTTGTAAGTATTGCCAAAAGATATGTAGGACGAGGAATGCTTTTCCTTGATCTTATCCAGGAAGGTAACCTTGGTCTTATTAAGGCTGTTGAAAAGTTCGACTTCCGTAAAGGATTTAAGTTCTCTACTTATGCAACATGGTGGATTCGTCAGGCAATCACACGTGCCATTGCAGATCAGGCAAGAACAATCCGTATTCCTGTACATATGGTTGAGACCATCAACAAGCTCATCCGTATCAGCAGACAGTTGCTGCAGGAGCTTGGTCGTGAACCCACTCCCGAAGAGATTGCAAAGGAGATGGGCATACCTGTAGAAAGAGTAAGAGAGATTCTGAAGATATCTCAGGAGCCTGTTTCACTTGAAACACCTATCGGTGAAGAGGAAGATTCACATCTTGGTGATTTCATACAGGATGATAATGTTCCTGTACCTGCAGATGCTGCAGCATTCACTCTTTTGAAAGAGCAGCTGGTTGAAGTTCTTGGAACTCTTACAGAACGTGAGCAGAAGGTACTGCGACTTCGTTTTGGTCTCGATGACGGCAGAGCAAGAACTCTTGAGGAAGTTGGTAAAGAATTCAACGTTACCCGTGAGCGTATAAGACAGATTGAAGCTAAGGCGCTCCGTAAGCTTCGTCATCCCAGCCGCAGTAGAAAACTTAAGGATTATCTGGACTAAATTATGAAAAATGTTATTTTATCAGATAGATTAAACGCAGTTGCGGGGCTCGTTAAGAGCTCCGACTGCGTATGCGATATCGGGACGGATCATGGATTCGTTCCGATTTATCTTATTAATTCAGGCATATGCAAAAGAGCCATAGCCATGGACATAAACAAAGGACCGCTTGACAGGGCAAGAGATCACATAAAGGAGAATGGTCTCGCAGACCTGATCGAGACGAGGCTTTCAAACGGAATGGAAAAGCTTTCTGAAGGAGAAACCGATGCTGTTGTTATAGCAGGAATGGGCGGACTTCTCATGAAAAGGATTCTGGAAGATGGGCAGCCCCGCAAAAAGGGCATTAAGCAGATGGTTCTGCAGCCTCAGTCTGACCTCAGACTTTTCAGGGAATACTTGAGACGCGAAAGATTTTTCATAACAAAGGAGGCTGAAGTTTTTGAAGATGGCAAGTATTATGTAGCAATCTCTGTGAATGTCAGCGATGATGGAGAAAATGTGTCCTATAAAAGCGCCACTGAAGAACTGATCCGTTCTTACAACGCGGACTTGCTTTTAGAAACTGCCACAAGGATATGTGACAGATTCGGTCCCTGTCTCCTTCTTAAAAGGGATGAAACACTTCGCAGATATCTTGAGCATGAAAAGAGTATCTGTGAGGGTATTTTATTAAAATTATCTGAAAATGAGCATACTGAGAGGATAAATGATATTATAAATAAAATAAACGATATTATAATTGCCCTGAGTTTGTATGTCATTCACTAGAGCAAGAAAAAAATAAGAATCTATAGATTCCTGTTTTTCCTCAGAAAAACGGGAATCGTATTGGACCAGGTCCTCGCGAAGCGAGGGGCGTGTCCTGCCGAAGGCAGGATTTTTGTGGGCGATTTCCGCTTTTGCCCACAAAAAGTCATGACTTTTTGCAGCAAGAAAAACAGGAATCTATGACTTCTTGTGGGCAAAAGTGAGTACCTGCAATCATGGGTAAATTAAATCCATATGGAGGGTGAGTTATGCCAAAGCTTGTTATAGAGGGAGAAGAAAGAGAGTATGAGAAGGGAACAACCTTCGAAGAAATAGCAAGGGATTATCAGGACAGGTATGATAACCAGATTGTTGCGGTGGTTTATGGCTCAAGGATCCGCGAACTTATGAAAAAAGTGGATCGGGATGAGAATCTGAAATTCATAACCACATCGGATGAGATTGGTAATAATACCTACACCAGAACTGCGCTCATGATGCTTATTAAGGCGGTTCGTGATGTTTCAGGAAAAAAACACCCTGCATTTACCAAAGTTGAATATAAGATTGGCAATGCGATTTACTGTAATATCAGAGGTGATTTCAAGGTTACTGAAACCTTCGCTGAGGAAGTGAATAAACGAATGCAGGATATGGTAGATGATGCTTTGCCAATTTCCAAGAAGGGATATCCTCTTGCTGATGCTGTTGATATTTTTACAAAAGAGGGAATGGATGATAAGGTAAGGCTGCTTCGCTATCGCAGAAGCTCAGAAGTTAATGTCTACAAGCTGGATGAATTCAACGATTACTTCTATGGATATATGCTGCCTAATACCTCTTATGTAAAATGGTTCAAGGTAGAAAAATATCATGAGGGTTTGCTTTTGCACCTGCCTTCCAGGCGGCATCCGGATGAGATAACTGAAAGTGAACCAAGGGAAAAGCTCTTTAATGAAATGGTTCGCTCCACTAAATGGGGTCAGATGATGGGAATAGATACTGTAGGTGATCTGAATGATGCTATCTGCAGAGGCGAATTTAATGATCTCATGCTGGTTCAGGAAGCACTTCAGGAGAGGCGTATAGGCGAGATAGCGCAGAAAATTTACGAGCGCAAGGGCGTTAAGTTTGTAATGATTGCCGGACCCAGCTCATCAGGAAAGACTTCATTTGCCAACAGACTTTCAATTCAGATGAGGACCTATGGATTAAATCCGCATCCCATAAGCCTTGATAACTATTTTGTTAACAGGGAAGATACACCTTTAAATGAGGATGGAAGCTATAATTTCGAATGTCTTGAGGCTCTCGATGTGGAGAAGTTTAATGAGGATATGGTGGATCTTCTAGACGGGAAAAGAGTTGAGATGCCAACCTTCAATTTTGTTACCGGTAAGCGAGAGATGAATGGTGATTTCCTTCAGCTTGGGGACGAGGATGTTCTTGTAATCGAGGGAATTCACGGACTTAATGAGAAGATGAGTTATGCACTTCCGGCAGAGTCAAAATTCAAAATATATATCAGCGCATTGACTACTCTTAGCGTAGATGCCCATAACAGAATTCCGACCACAGATGGACGACTTATCAGAAGAATTGTACGCGATGCCAGAACCAGAGGTGCATCTGCAAAGTATACCATAGCCATGTGGGATTCTGTGCGCAGAGGCGAGCACCTTAATATTTTCCCTTATCAGGAGAGTGCAGATGAGATGTTCAATTCAGCGCAGATTTATGAACTGGCGGTTTTGAAGCAATATGCGGAGCCTCTGCTTTTTGCCATCAGAAAAGATGAGCCGGAGTATTTTGAGGCAAAACGTTTGTTGAAATTTCTCGACTACTTTGTGGCTGTTGATTCACAGGCACTTCCCAAGAATTCCATTACAAGAGAGTTCGTAGGTGGCAGCTGCTTCAAGGTTTGATCTTGCCGCTAAATATGCAAAACAAAAAGGAACTGTTTCATTAGAACAGTTCTTTTTTTTCGCCCAGATATAAAGATATCCGCTTGAGAACTTCACAGTTTCAAACGGATATCTTTTTGCTGGGCTGTTCTATAAAATGAGCTGCGAAATCGGCACATCTTCATATGCGCAGCACAGATTTTTCAAAATGAGCTGCGAAAAGAGCACATCTTCATATGCGCAGCACAGATTTTTCAAAATGAGCTGCGAAAAGAGCACATCTTCATATGCGCAGCACAGATTTTTCAAAAAGAAACTACGAAATCGGCACATCTTCATATGCGCAGCACAGATCCAGCTAAATAGCACATTTATATCTTAAAAAAGTGTATGTATTTAGAAAACAGCCACATTATTGTATAAGAGCTTCAATATCTGAGAGTCTTACAGCTACTGTTTCACCTTTATTGGTTCCGCCTACAAGGATGCCTAAATAATTGCCGCTTAGGTCAAATACACCGCCTCCGGACATGCCGTGGTGGGCGTCGCATCTCACATATATCATCTTGTAGCCGTAGTCTGAAACCATAATGTTTGGGTTTATTACGGGGCCATATACATATTTTATGCCTATTCCTGTGTTACTTCCATAATAGTCATAGTGCTGCTTTTCTTTTGCATTGACCTGATGGTCTGAGTCAAGTGCGATTATGGTTTCGCCCTTAATCTTGTCAAAAGAGGGCATTACATCAGGGTTAATATTCACTGCACGAAGATTTATGAGGTTATAGGGATCAATAGATGATGTATTAACGCTGAGTATGGCTGCATCGTAGGTTTCATCTGATGTAATAAGAGTTGCATCAGCAATTTTTCCATTGTAGAAAATTACAAAATGATTGTCGGTTGAATCCCAGTTTTTAACCACATGCCCTGCTGTGATGATCAGTATCTGGTCTTTGTTTATGGAAAGAATATTGCCGCTTCCGTATTCTTTGCCAACCTGGACTTGAACAATGCTGGGGCGCTGGTTTAGGGCGGTAGCTATTATATCGCTGTCAGTATCAGATGAGGGAACAGTAAGTGGCGCTGTGAAAGCTCCGATGGATATCATGTCTTCTGCAATTTCGCTTGGCATAGGACCGTTGGCGCAGGCAGAAAGAGGGTATATAAGAAAAAAAATAAACATTACGATTAATGTAATGCCTGTAGTATAAATTATTTTTATTGATGTCTTATTATTGGTATGCATTTTAAGATTATTAAAGATTGCTTTTTATAAACATTATGAATATGCACTGTGTGAATTCTACATGTCTATGTACTGCATGATCTGTATATAGCAGGGCAACTCGTATTATCAGGAACAAGACCCTAAATGACCATGATTTTGTTTTTTATGTATGAGCAGGCCTGTAAGCCGGGTTATGTCGAGAATGATCATCTATCTAGGACTGCCGTTACCGACAGCCTCAAGCGACCCACCTGAAAACGGACCGGGCCGGCCCATAGTTTTCTTTTTGGTCTTGCTTCGGATAGGGTTTACATGGCTACAGATGTTACCATCTGCACGGTGGTCTCTTACACCGCCTTTTCACCCTTACTCATAAAGAGCGGTTGTTTTCTGTTGCACTTTCCCGGGAGTCACCTCCGCCGGACGTTATCCGGTATCCTGCCCTACGAAGCCCGGACTTTCCTCACCCGCGCCCTTACGGGACTTGCGGCCGCGATCATTTGTCCTGCTCATACATAGCAATTTTAACAATGTAAAAAATATTGTCAAGGGCGACACGAAAACTTAAGAAATTCTTAATTTGAAAAAAATCACTTGATAAGAAAAGTCAGGTGTGATATATTCCTTGCTTGTCGGCAATCAGCCGATAGCAGTCCGGAGTTTCTCCGAGACGAATTCCATTTTTTTTACCAGATTATTTTTATGAAAGGCGGTTTTTATTTTTTATGAGACCAATTAAACAAAGTAACTCGATGAAAGAGCTATTGAAGAAGCTCAAGCGTCACGATACCCTTGTGTTGGCATCAGGCGTTATAGCAACAACTCTATTATGTGGAGCATTCGTCTATGTGACAACACCGGCTATCAGCGCTGATGCTGCCAAGCAGGAGGTCAGAAGGGACTCTCTCGGGGTACAGAAAAAAGCAAGCTCACAGTTAAAAGAGATAGAAGATTATCTTGAAAAACTGGATAAAGTTGTGACAGAGAGCAGCAATCTTGTACAGGAGATTCAGACTGTTCAAAATGAGCAGAAGGAGCTGACTGAAAAGACTCTTGAAAGAGAAAAGACTCTGTCAGTAGAAAAAGACACTCATACTAAGACGGAAAAGGAAACAAGTACTGACTCATCAAAGGTTGTTGAAAGTATAAACGGCCTTGATAAAGATCTTAAACTCATCCATTCGGAAATATCTTCCACAAGCGAACAGGTTAAAAAATTAAAGGAAAGCATGGATAAGGGCGGAAATACTGATGCCAATAAGGATAAGGAAAGTTTTGCCCAGATAACAAATGCACTGGATGATATCAAAAAGAGCTGCGATAAATCAGGCTCAAACGCTTCCGGAATTATTGAGCAGATTAGAGATATTAAAACTAATAATACAGATACTGAAAAGAAGACAACTGAATCACTTCAGACAATAATAAAGTCACTTGAGAAGGTTGACACAAAGGAAAACTTAACCAAGCTTGAAAATGATCTCAAAATAACTCAGGCCACATATATCAACATGCTTTCAGACGTATCAAAGGATGTAGGTAAAACCAATGACAATGTAAAGAAAGTCAGGGAATCTGTTAGCAAGGTAATGGACAGAGTAGGAGATGTGGACAATAACATAAACAAAGTCCGTGATGTTCAGGAAACTACTAATAGTAAGGTGGATGATGTTCGCGGAACCCAGAACGTGACAAACAGCAAAATTGATGATGTCCGAGGAACACAGGATACAACCAACAACAAAATCGATGATGTCCGAGGAACACAGGATACAACCAACAACAAAATCGATGATGTCCGAGGAACACAGGATACAACAAACAACAAGATTGATGATGTTCGTGGAACTCAGGATACAACAAACAACAAGATAGATGATGTCAGAGGAACTCAGAATGTAACAAATTCCAAAGTTGATGAAGTCAGAAAAGCCCAGGATGAAACAAATTCAAAGGTGGATGGCATTCGCGGGACCCAGGATGAGACCAATTCAAAGGTCGATAATATCCGCGAGGTTCAGGATGTTACAAATGATAAGATTGATAAGGTCAACGAAAACCTTAATGAAACTAATTTAAAAGTTGATGATGTTCGGGAAACTCAGAATGTCACGAATGATAAAGTTGATAAAGTCCACGATACTCAGAATGAAACAAATTCAAAGGTGGATGAAGTTCGGGAAAACCAGTATGGTACAAATGGAAAAATTGATGAAGTCCGCGTAGCGCAGGAAGGGACAGACAGCAAAATTCAGGATGTTCGCAATGCACAGGATGGTACAAACTCAAAGATAGATGATGTTAAGAATGCTCAGAGCGGCACAGACTCAAAGATTGATGAAGTAAGGAATGCTCAGGCTGGAACGAATTCAAAAATCGATGAAATCAAAAGAAGCCAGAGCGGAACAGATGGCAGGATTACTACAATTGTCAGAAATGTTGATACTGTAAGCGCCGATGTCGCAAGCATGAACAAAAGTCTTTCTGAAATGAAAAGCAAGCTGGAAAATAATGAAAAACAGATGAAACAGCTTGCTTCAAGGCTTGACCAGGTTTTTCAATCATCGGGCAGTAATCGTAGTAAACTGGCATCCATACTGTCCGATCTTGGTGGCTACAATGCTCCAAAGGATGCAACTATCAGCTCATTAATCGGGAAGATAAATCTTATTCCTGCAGCAGTTATAAAAGCAGGGACTAAATCATGTGAATATCATAATCATACTGATGGAAAAAATACTATTAAAGCCGAGACCTGCAATCATTCAGGTGGCTGTTTTACTGTAGCCGTCAATCATAAACATACACTGGCATGTTACAACGATAAAGTGGTATTTATATACACACCGAAGGTCAGAGTATTAAATGCAGGAGGAAAGTCAGATGTTATCACTACAAATCCTAAGTATGGAGATGAAATAGAATGCTGTGAATGTCACAAACAATTACAATCCTTAAATGGACACACGCATACGGCAAGGACTATAGGTGAGGCACAGCAAAAGGGTACTAACGTCATTGAAAAAAATGAGAAGGTACTTATATGCAATAAAACAGATAAAACACCGGAGTATTGGATTCCGAACTGCGGTTATACAAGTGGTCAGATTACCAAAATGACCATAACTTATCCCAAAAAGTACAATATCAATCCTAATGTCTTATTATCCAAAATAGCAGTAGCAGGTGACAGAGAAATTGATAAGAGCCTGTTTGATTTTGACATGGACGGCTATAGCGACTCTGAGGCAGATATTGACTATGAATACTCAGAGGAAGATAATTATGATCCATTTGAGGGTTTGATACCTGAACAAAATGATAATCAGTGCGAAGAACAAAATAGTGAACCTGAGGATAATATTAAAAATGATGAAGCTGTGAGCGACGGTAATACCAATGAATCTGAGGTTGTGCATAGTGAGGAAAATGTTGATGTAAATGCTGCAGACTCAGGGACTACCGGAGATGGGGATAGTGCTGATTTAAAAATGGTAGACTCCGGAACCCCGGCTGAAGAAAATAATTTGGATATAAATGCAGATGTTCCCGGGACTCGAAAAGAAGAGAATAATCCGGAAGCTGATGCCGGTGAAACTCAATCTGAGGTTAGCAGCGGTGAAAATATGGAAACTGTCAAATTTAATATTGGTGACTTGGACTTTGATAATGATATATTGCCCTAAACTGTAGAAATATTTGCGCTGATACTGGTTGTTATAATAGCTAAGGCTAACTGAAAATCTTGACATCTAATTGTGGCTGGCTATAAAATATGCCTTGTACGATATAGAAGTTTGTGCACATTTTAATAGAAAGAACGGAGTGTGATTAAGATGACAAAGATTGACATTATATCCGGCTTCCTTGGCGCAGGGAAGACGACACTTATAAAAAAACTTCTGAAGGAAGCGCTTGCAGGTACTAAAACAGTACTTATCGAAAATGAATTTGGCGAAATCGGAATTGATGGTGGCTTCTTAAAGGAGTCAGGCATTGATATCAGAGAGATGAATTCAGGATGTATCTGCTGTTCTCTTGTGGGAGATTTTGGAACATCCCTTAAGGAAGTAATGGATACATATTCTCCTGAGAGAATTCTGATTGAGCCTTCAGGCGTAGGTAAGCTTTCAGATGTTATGCGCGCTATCCAGAATGTAGCTGATGGTGAGGATGAGCTTTCCATGAACAGCGCAGTAACAGTTGTTGATGTCAGCAAGGCTAAGATTTACATCAAAAACTTTGGCGAATTTTTTACAAACCAGATTGAAAATGCAGGAACCATTCTTCTTACAAGAACAGATAAGGCAGATTCTGCTAAGATTGAGGCTGCTGTAGAACTTATCCGTCAGCATAATCCTAAGGCTACAATCATCACAACACCTTTGGATCAGCTTGATGGTAAGGAAATACTTGATACCTTCGAGGGCAATCATGACCTTGAGGCTGAGCTCTTAAAGGAAGTTCTTGCACAGAAGGCTGATGAGCATCATCATCATCACGATCATGGTTCAGAGAAATTTACTGATGAAGAAGGCGTAACTGTTTACAGAGCACATAAGCATGATCATGACGAGGATGAACATGACCATGAACACCATCACGACCATGATGAGCACGATCACGAGCATGAGCATCATCACGATCATGATGAGCATGAGCACGAGCATGAGCACCATCACGATCATGATGAGCACGATCACGAGCATGAGCATCATCACGATCATGATGAGCATGAGCACGAGCATGAGCATCATCACGATCATGATGAGCATGAACACGAGCATGAGCATCATCACGATCATGATGAGCACGAGCATGAGCATGAGCATCATCATGACCATGATCACGAGCATCACCATCACCACCACGATGCTGATGATATTTTCACCAGCTGGGGAATGGAAACTCCTGCTAAGTATAACAAGGAAGAGATTGAAGCAATGCTTTCAAGACTCGAAGAAGAGGAGAACTTCGGTGTTGTACTTCGTGCAAAAGGAATGGTTCCCAATGAGAACGGCGGATGGATTGAATTTGACTATGTTCCCGGTGAACCTGTTGTGAGAGATGGTGCAGCTGATGTTACAGGTAAATTCTGTGTAATAGGCGCTGAGCTCAATCAGGACAATCTTGAAAAATTGTTCCGTAGAAAAACTGTATAAGAGTAGTATTGTTTCGATGATAAATCTAATATCCCCCGCTTTATCAGCGGGGGATTTGGACATTTGGAAGGAGTCTGCTTAGATTTAATGTTTGGAAGGAAAAGAGAAAAGAAAATGAAACCAGTATATGTAATAAATGGATTTCTTGACAGTGGCAAGACAGATTTCTTTAAGTATACACTGCAGCAGCCATACTTTAAGACCAAAGGTGAAACTCTGCTTATCGTATGTGAAGACGGTGAGAATGAATATGATGAGAAATTCCTTGCTGCTACAAATACCATTTTAGAAAAAATAGAAGATGAAGAGGATTTTACTCCTGCAACTCTTATGGCTCTTGAAGCAAAATACGATCCTGAAAGAGTGCTTATTGAATATAATGGCATGTGGAATTTTAAGAATTTCCGTATTCCGAAGGCCTGGAGACTTGAGCAGCAGATTACAATAATTGATGCATCAAGCTTTGAGCTGTATTTCACTAATATGAAATCATTGCTTTCAGAACAACTTAGAAATTCAGAACTTATTCTGTTCAACAGATGTGATGGAATCGAGGATCTTGCTACCTTCAAGAGAAATGTTAAGGCTATCAATCAGAAGGCAGATATTATTTTTGAGGACATGAATGGAGAAGTTGATGTTACTCTTGATGAGGACCTGCCATTTGATCTTAATCAGGATCCAATTGAACTTAATAACTTTGGATATGGCATGTTTTATCTTGATGCCCTTGAGCATGTAGATCGCTATGATGGTAAGAAAGTTAAATTTACAGCTATGGTCGCAAAGCCTTTTGATATGGCGGACAATGCATTTGTTCCGGGAAGAATGGCTATGACCTGTTGTGCAGAGGATATGCAATTTTTGGGATTTAAGTGTGAATATGACAAGGCTTCAGAGCTTAAGGAAAAAGAATGGATAAATATCACGGCTGAAGTAAGAAAAGCCCTTGTTCCTGAGTATGAGGGAGTAGGAGCGCTGCTTAATGTTGTTGAGCTTGAGCATACATCAGAGCCCAAAAATCCTGTTATAGATTTTTCAAATCCTAATGTTTAGGTTGTTGTTTTTCTTCAGAAAAACAAAAACCGTACAAAACAAAAGTAATAAAAAATACCTCAGATATCGGTGAGAAGATATCTGAGGTATTTTAATATTATTTATTTTAAATTACTGAATCTTGTTAACAGCCTGAGCAAGACGAGAAACTTTTCTTGAAGCTGTATTCTTCTTGAATACGCCCTTTGACTCAGCCTTATCGATTGCTGATGTAGCAGCAAGAAGTGCCTTAGCAGCCTCTTCCTTGTTACCAGCCTCAACAGCTGTTCTAACCTTCTTGATCTCTGTCTTTACAGCAGACTTGATAGCCTGATTTCTAGCAGCCTTTTTCTGATTTGTAAGAATTCTCTTCTTGGCAGATTTGATATTAGCCATAACTTCCTCCATAAATATTACTAAAAGTTTTAATTGTCATCTAAGTTATATGGCTATGAAACCGGACACGGACAGTCAATGCCACATACACCATGATATTTTATACATTTGTTGTTGCAATGTCAAGTGATTTAAAAAATTAGGTGGCGTGTTATCAGTAATGCCATTGTGAATAACACAGTAATTATGTTATGATAACACGTGACTTCTAGAATGCAAATAGGAAAGTACATGCAGGAAGTCTGCCATATAATGGCTTTTGACAATTATCAGAATGGAATTTGGAGTATTATGTCAGAATTTGATCAGAGTAAAGTTAGGAATTTTTGCATAGTAGCGCATATTGACCATGGAAAGTCTACACTGGCTGACCGTATGATAGAGACTACGGGAGTTCTTACCAGCAGAGAGATGCAGAATCAGGTGCTGGATAACATGGACATAGAGCGTGAGAGAGGTATTACCATCAAATCTCAGGCTGTGCGAATGATTTATAAGGCAAAAGACGGAGAAGAGTATGTATTCAATATGATAGATACACCCGGTCACGTTGACTTTGGCTATGAGGTTTCAAGAAGCCTTGCAGCTTGTGACGGTGCAATTCTTGTCGTTGATGCTACTCAGGGAGTTGAGGCTCAGACTCTTGCCAATGTGTATCTTGCCCTGGACCATGACCTGGATGTTTTTCCGGTAATCAATAAAATTGATCTTCCAAGTGCAAGACCGGATGAAGTCAAGGAAGAAATAGAGGATGTTATAGGCATTGAGGCTCATGACGCTCCGCTTGTTTCAGCAAAACTCGGAACTGGAATTGAGGATGTGCTTGAATCTGTAGTTCACAGAATCCCGGCTCCAACCGGAGATTCTTCTAAGCCGCTTAAGGCGCTTATTTTTGATTCAGTATATGATTCTTATCGCGGAGTTATCGTATTTGTAAGAGTAAGAGATGGTGTTCTCAAAAAGGGAATGACCGCGAAATGTATGGCGTCAGGAGCATCCTGGGAGGTTGTTGAGGTCGGATATTTTGGCCCCGGACAATTTATACCCTGCGATGAGCTTGTGGCGGGAAGCGTGGGATATTTTACAGCCTCAATTAAAAATATCCAGGATGCCAGAGTTGGTGATACTGTTACCAGCGCTGATGATCCTTGTGAAGAGGCTCTTCCCGGATATAAGAAGGTAATGCCTATGGTTTACTGCGGACTTTATCCTGCGGATACAGCCAAATATCCGGAGCTTCGCGATGCCCTTGAAAAGCTTCAGCTTAATGATGCTTCACTTTTCTATGAACCGGAGACATCTCAGGCTCTGGGATTCGGATTCCGTGCGGGATTTCTGGGACTTTTACATCTTGAGGTAATCCAGGAGAGACTGGAAAGAGAGTACAATCTTGACCTTGTAACAACAGCTCCCGGCGTAGTATACAAGGTTCACAAGACTGACGGCACTGTATTTGATCTTACCAATCCTGCTAATCTTCCTGATCCTGCAGAAATTGATTACATGGAGGAGCCTATAGTAAATGGCGAGATCATGGTGACTACAGAATATGTGGGATCAATAATGCAGCTTTGCCAGGAGAGACGCGGCAAGTATATAAGTACTGAGTATATAGAGGCTACAAGAGCGGTACTTAAGTATGAGCTTCCGCTTAACGAAATAATCTATGATTTCTTTGACGCTTTGAAATCCAGATCAAGAGGTTATGCATCCTTTGATTATGAGATAAAAGGCTATGAGCAGTCAGAGCTTGTTAAGCTGGACATTTTGATCAATCACGAGCAGGTTGATGCACTTTCATTTATTGTACATAAGGATGGTGCATATGACCGAGGCCGTAAGATGTGTGAGAAGCTTAAGGGAGAGATTCCGAGACACCTCTTCGAGATACCTATCCAGGCAGCAATCGGAGGAAAAATCATAGCCCGTGAAACTGTAAGAGCTATGCGCAAGGATGTGCTTGCCAAGTGTTATGGCGGTGATATCAGCCGTAAGAGAAAGCTGCTTGAAAAGCAGAAGGAAGGTAAAAAGAAGATGCGTCAGATTGGTAGCGTGGAGATTCCACAGCAGGCCTTCCTTAGTGTACTTAAGCTTGACGAGGGTAACTGATTAGTTATTTGTGATATATGAAAACTCTGGGTATTTATATACATATACCATTTTGTAAACAAAAGTGCCTTTACTGCGACTTTCTTTCCTTTCCGGAGGGAAGGGCGCAGCAGGCGCTTTATTTTGCTGCTCTTAGCAAAGAGATTGAGATAGGAACAGAGGAATGCAGTGACTATGAAGTGGTATCCATATTTTTTGGAGGCGGAACCCCCACTTCTGTAAGTGCTGATTTTATAGTAAAGACAATGGAACTATTAAAAAACAGATACAAGATCAGAAGTGATGCTGAAGTTTCCATTGAATGCAATCCCGGAACAGCAGATTTTGAGTCTCTGAAATTATACAGAGAAACCGGGATTAACAGAATCAGCATTGGACTTCAATCCGCGAAGGATGATGAACTTAGGCGGCTTGGCAGAATACATGATCTTAAGCAATTTGAAGATTGCTATAAAAATGCCAGGGCAGCAGGTTTTGATAATGTAAATGTTGATCTCATGAGTGCAATTCCCGGGCAGAGCCTTACAGATTGGGAGAACAACCTGAATTATGTCTGCTCTCTTTCTCCTAAGCCGGAGCATATTTCGGCATACAGTCTTATCATAGAGGAGGGTACACCTTTTTATGATATGTACGGCGATGATATGGATGGCGATTCCTGTAGGAAGCCACAGGAAAGCATAAGTGATAATATGGATGGCGATTCCTGTAGGAAGCCACAGAGAGATATAAGTGATGTTAGATGTGGCACCATGAAAAAAATCTTACCGCTTCCTGATGAAGATACAGAAAGAGAAATGTACCACAGGACCAGGGAAATACTTAAGCAGAATGGTTATCACCGCTACGAGATATCCAATTATTCACTTGATAACAGAGAGTGCCTTCACAACAAGAGATACTGGCAGGGCGGAGATTATATAGGCTTTGGGCTTGGCGCAGCATCTCTTATGGATAATAAAAGATTTCACAACACCGGTGACTTTCAAAAATATCTTTCTGCCTTTGAACCGGTAAAGGCAGCGGGGGATGAACTTAATAAAAATAACTTAAATGACGAAGTAAAATGTAACGGAAAAACGATTATTTCAGTAATCAGAGAAGACGAAGAAAATCTTGATAAGACGGCCAAAATGGAGGAATTTATGTTTTTGGGACTTCGTATGGTAAATGGAGTTTCAAAGGCGGAATTCAAAAGCAGGTTTGGTGAAAACATAGAAAATATCTATGGAGATGTAATAGACGGTCTTGTGTCGGATGGTCTTATGGAGACTGAAAATGAAAATATTTACCTGACTGAAAGGGGCCTTGACCTCAGTAATTACTGCATGGCTAAGTTTATTTTTGAGTAGAGTACTTAGTGTGGCTAAACAGCTACACTAGAGATATTTTAACGTTTACTATGCTTGCGGTTAGGTAAATCAAGATATTTGAGGATTTATTATGGAAAGTAAAACAGTAAGATCAACTAACAATAATTATGATATGTTGAACGGAAGTCTTTTGGATAAAATTGTCATATTTGCACTTCCGCTTGCAATTTCAAGTATATTACAGCAGCTTTTTAATGCAGCTGATCTGGCAGTAGTGGGAAGATTTGCTTCTGCCGAGGCTATGGCAGCGGTAGGAAGCAATTCTTCAGTTATTGCCCTTATAGTCAGTTTCTTTGTGGGATTGTCTGTGGGTGCAAATGCTGTAATAGCAATGGAGATAGGAAGCGGGCATAAGGATCAGATAAGTGATACGGTCCATACGGTAATAACTATTTCACTGGTTGCGGGATGTGCGCTGATATTCATAGGCTTCTTTTTAACAAGGCCAATATTGATATTGATGGCGGCGCCGCAAAACGTTATGTCCCTGGCAATACTGTATCTTAGAATCTATTTCTTTGCTATGCCTGCCATAATGATCTACAACTACGGTTCTGCGATTTTAAGAAGTAAAGGGGATTCAAGAAGACCCCTGTTTGCCATGGTAATCGCAGGAATAATAAATATCATACTTAATCTGATATTTGTTGTTGGATTCCACATGCATGTGGTGGGTGTTGCCCTTGCAACTGTTCTCTCCAACATGTTCAGCGCAGGACTTATTTTGTATTACCTGATGAATGAAGAGGAGCCATTTAAACTCGACTTCAGAAAGCTCAGCATAAAGAGAAGATATCTTATCAGAATGATGCAGATAGGTCTTCCTGCCGGATTGCAGGGTGCAGTTTTTTCACTGTCAAACGTTGTTATTCAGTCTGCCGTAAACAGCTTTGGTGCAGATGCAATTGCCGGTGGAACAGCAGCTGCCAATTTTGATTTTGTATCCTACTGTGCCATGAATGCGTTTGCTCAGTCAGCTGTTACTTTTACCAGTCAGAACTATGGAGCAAGGAAGTTTGACCGTTGTAAAAAGGTATTCAGGATCTGCATGCTCTGCGGAATAGGAATTTCTGCGGCAATAGTACTTGTTCTGGTACTGTTCAGATATCAGGTTATTACATTGTTCACAACAGATGCGGATGTTATCAGCTTCGCAATGAAGAGAATCATGAATGCGTTTGTTCTGCATTTCCTTATTGGATCCTATGAGATAAGCGGAGGAGCTTTGAGAGGAATGAACCATTCACTTGCTCCTGCGTTGATATCGGTATTTGGAACCTGCGTATTCAGACTGATCTATGTATTTACGTATATCCCGACACATCACACATTTGAACAGTTATTCCGTGTGTACCCGATTTCCTGGATCATAACAGGAACTATAACTTTAACTGTGTACTTCATAGTCAGGGCAAAAGAGTTTAGTAATTAACTTAAATTTTATCTTTATTTCATTATCAGTTCGTTGACTTCCTTTTTGCATACCGACATGATAAGAGTAGAAGACTATGCAAGACAGGAGTGATTAAAATGTCCAGAATTGATGATATTCTAAAGACTGCAAAAGAAGCCGGAGCTTCAGATGTTCACATCACTGTAGGTATTCCGCCAAAGATGCGTGTTAACGGAAAATTGATAGCGCTTGAGGGATATCAGCGTATGCTTCCGGCGGATACGCAGGAAATAGCAGATGCAATCATGAGCCTGAAGCAGAAGGAACTTCTTGAAGCTAACGGACAGCATGATATGTCATTTTCAGTGATGGGACTTGGCCGTTTCAGGTTAAATGTTTTTAAACAAAGAGGCTCTGTCGCTATGGCGATAAGACTGGTGGAGACGACGATTCCTGATCCGGAAACGCTTGGCATTCCCAAATCCGTTGTGAATCTGTATCAGAGGCAGAGGGGGCTGGTTCTGGTTACCGGACCCACAGGTTCCGGAAAATCAACTACTCTGGCATCTGTTATTGATATGATAAACAATAACAGAGAAGCCCACATAATTACCCTTGAAGATCCTATAGAGTTTTTATATCAGCATAATAAATCGATAGTTAACCAGAGAGAGGTTGGTCTTGACAGCGATAATTATGCCAATGCCCTAAGAGCAGCACTTCGCGAGGATCCGGATGTTATTCTTGTGGGTGAAATGCGAGATCTGGAGACCATAAGCACTGCCATAACTGCAGCTGAGACGGGACACCTTGTATTATCGACGCTGCATACAATTGGCGCAGCCAGTACGGTGGACCGAATTATTGATGTTTTCCCTCCGCACCAGCAGCAACAGATCAGAATTCAGCTTGCAAATGTATTGGAGGCTGTTATATCCCAGCAGCTGATACCAACCGCTGATGGTGAAAGAAGAGCAGCTGCATTTGAGGTTTTACATGTTAATTCTGCGGTAAGAAACATGATACGTGAAGGAAAGACCCATCAGCTTATAACTATCATGCAGACCAACAGAAAGCTTGGAATGATCACGATGGATGAAGCGATAATTGAGCTGTGCAGAAGCGGAAAGATATCAAGGGAAAAGGCAATCCAGTACGCACAGGATCCTGATATCATGCAGAACAAAATATTGAGATAAGACATTTAACTCCCGGCTTTGCAGGATTTATATTTCCTGTAGCCGGGGGTTTATTTTGTGGGGAATTCAGATGAATTTCCTACAAAATAAAAAGCGCTCTGCTATGGATGCGCACTCGCGCAAGATGGATAAAGCTGCTAAAGCAACTAAAAAAGATTTTCTTGCAAAATAATTCTGATACGATATAATGAATTTTGCGTTTCGACGCATGTTTAATTTCCTACGGAGATTCTCCGTATTTTCCTTAATTTGTATTTTTAGAAGCAGTCCTTTTATGCGCGTATGCGTTACGAAAGGAGTATTTGTTATGTTTAGTACTGTGGTTTCAGGTGCGGTAAAAGGCATAATGCCGTATCTGATGCAGGTGGAGGTGGACACCTCTGATGGGCTTCCCATGTTCAACATGGTTGGCTTTATCAGCGGTGAAGTCAGGGAGGCATCGGAGAGGGTTAGAGTTTCCTTAAAGAATGCCGGATTTGCGCTGCCTCCAATGAGAATAACTGTCAATCTTTCCCCTGCAGATATCAGAAAAGCGGGGATTGCTGTGGATTTGCCGGTAGCGGTAGGAATACTCACAGCCATTGGAGAAATAGATTCCGACAGCCTTAAGGACACCCTGGTTATAGGTGAATTGGGACTTGACGGAGAAGTAAAGGCGGTAAGCGGAATTCTTCCGATGGTTGCCCATGCTCACAGTAAAGGATTTAAGACCTGTATTCTTCCAATCGATAATGCCAGAGAAGGCGCAGTTGTCCAGGGAATGAAAATCATTGGAGTAAGTTCACTTTCAGAGGTTGTGGCTTATCTTAAGACAGAAAGGGACGAAAGAGATAATCTGATCGCTCCAACCGTTGTGGATGTCAATGCACTTTTTGACAATGAAGAGAGCACTGAGAATTACCTGAGGGGTATGGATTTTTCAGAGATAAACGGACAATCTGCCGTTAAGAGAGCTGTGGAAATCGCTGCTGCGGGCTACCATCATATTCTGATAATCGGCCCTCCGGGTTCCGGAAAGAGCATGGTGGCAAAAAGAATTCCTTCCATAATGCCCCCTCTTTCGAGAGATGAAGCACTGGAAGTGTCATCGATATATAGTGTGGCGGGGATGCTTAAAAAGGGAGAGACGCTGATAACAAGAAGACCTTTTATGAGTCCTCATCATTCGATAACTGAGGCTGCTCTTGCAGGCGGTGGCAGCATACCGCGCCCCGGGATTATATCTCTGTCGCACAGGGGCGTCATGTTCCTGGATGAGATGGCTGAGTTTAAGAGAAATACGTTAAATCTTTTAAGACAGCCTCTGGAGGACCGGGAGGTTCATATAGCAAGAAGCGGTGGGAACTTTTCATATCCTGCGGATCTGCTGCTGGTGGGAGCTATGAATCCATGCCCCTGTGGATATTATCCTGATCTTAACAAGTGTAAGTGCTCGGAATCTGAAATCAGCAAATATCTTGGCAGAATATCGGGACCAATACTGGATAGAATCGACATATGCATAGAGGCGGCAAAGATAGATGTGACAGAGCTGAATCATGGCACTCAGTGCAATGAGACAAGCGCAGAGATCAGAAAAAGAGTTATGAGAGCTGTAAGTGTACAGCAAAAGCGTTTTAAAAATGATGGCATAAGGTTTAATTCGGAGATGACTCCGTCACAGATCCAGAAGTATTGCAAACTCGGGAATCAGGAGCAGAGGCTGATGGAGAGGATTTTTATGACAATGGATCTGTCTGCCAGAGCATATCATAAGGTCCTTAGAATTGCCAGAACTATAGCTGATCTTGATGGGAGTGAAAAAATTGAAACAGCTCACATTTCGGAAGCAGCATGCTATAGAATGATGGATTCCAAATATTTTTCAAAATCCGCGTCAAGCGCAGAGCCGGGTTTTTCTGACAAAGTTAGGGACAGGGGTGGAAGCTTTGCTGAGAGAATAAAGAGCAGATCGGAAATGCATACTCCCGGGGAAAGAGGTGTTTCATGACTACTGAAAATGTATATGCCTACATGCTGCACAATATTCCGGGATGGGGAAATAAGACTTTACTAAAGCTCCTTGATGAATTTGGAAGCTGCAGTAAGATTGCAAAGGCTACAGAAAAGGAGCTTAGAGATTTTATAACTTCAAAGCAGTATAAAGCTTTTGAAAGAATGCAGAAAACCTGGGATTTAGAAGGGGAGTATGAATATCTTTACAGAAGGGGAATAGATTTCTATTACTATTCTGATGTCAAATATCCACGCAGACTAAAGGACATTCCGGACCCGCCATTTGCCCTTTACTGTCTGGGAAACCTTCCTGATGAAAATAAGCCCTCTGTTTCCATAATCGGTGCCAGAAACAGCTCGGAATATGGTAAGTATGCGGCTAAATTATTTGGTGACAAGCTTGCGTTGTCAGGTATCCAGATAATAAGCGGAATGGCCAGGGGAATAGATGGTATATCCCAGCAGGCAGCCATTTATGCAGGTGGCGAATCATACGGGATTCTCGGAAGTGGTGTGGACGTTTGTTATCCTGAGGAAAACAGAGCTTTATATAATTCGCTTATAAAAAGCGGAGGGATTATATCAGAATATTTACCGGGGACTCAGCCGAAGCCACAATATTTTCCACCACGAAACAGGATAATAAGTGGATTATCTGATGCTGTACTTGTTATTGAGGCACGAGAAAAAAGCGGGACTCTTATTACCGTAGATATGGCACTTGAACAGGGTAGGGAAGTTTTTGCAGTTCCCGGAAGAATATGTGATTCGCTGAGCTATGGATGCAATTCTTTGATAAGACAAGGTGCAGGAATGGCAGCAGGACCTGAGGAAATACTGGAGTACCTTAGAAGAAAAATTCATAGCGACAGACCGGGAGTAGATGAAAAATGTGGAAAAGAGGAAGAAAAAAACGGAGAAATGTGCGAAAACATTGTATTTGAAAATAATGAAAAAGCGGAACTGCTAAATTGTAATGAGACACAAAAGTGTATATATAAGGAACTGGATTTTTATCCTCAGACAACAGCGGCAATATTTGAGAAGATGGTGGAAAGAGGCATGGAAATGACAGTTTCTGAGGTGATGAATGCTTTGGTAGAGCTATGTCTTATTGGAATTGTTGCACAGAATGGGACAGGTTTCTATAAGCGGGGGTGAGTCGTATTGCTTTTACAAAGAAATGGTGAAAGCTGAAAGGAAAGCAGTGAATACGCATAAACTTGGTTAAAAAGCACGAAAAACTTAACTGACTGAAAAAATAAAACGGAAACGTTACCAAAGGCTTAATTAAGCTGTTGCAACCGTTTGCGCAAGGCTTTTACCAAGCAATACATTACCGGAAACAAATTTAGTAAATTTCACCAAGGAAAACGTTTTACGTTTGTTAAAAAATCACCATTGACGATAAAAAGGTACAGAATTACAATTACTTTCAGAACAACCGATTGCGCAATTTGGTATCTTGCGCGCGGACAACAAACCTTTTCTTATGAAGGTATATACATGGAGGAAAGAAAATGAAAAAGAAATTGGTATCAGTATTGTTGACAACAGCGATGGCCGCTTCAATGCTTGCCGGATGTGGATCAAACGGCGGAAATGCAGAGCCTGCAGCAGATACTGCTGAGAGCACAGAAGCTCCTGCAGAAGATGCAGCTGAGGAGACAACGGAAGAAGCAGCAGAAGAGGAAACTGCTGAAGAAGAGACTACAGAAGATGCAGCTGAGGAAGAGGCTGCTGCAGATGACACAGATTATGGTACTGGAGAGATCAAAATCTGGGTTGCTGATAATGTAGTTGATTTTACAAAGGAACAGTTTGATAAGTTTATTGAGAAGAACCCTCAGTTCTCAGGCTATACAGCTGTTGTTGAGGCAACAGGTGAAGGCGATGCAGCCGGAAACATGATAACAGACGTACAGGCAGGAGCTGATATTTTCGGTTTCGCTCAGGATCAGATCGCACGTCTTGTTTCAGCAGGTGCTCTTGAAGTTGTTGAGGATTCAAACGCTGAAAAGATTAAGGCAGATAACGATGCCGGTGCAGTAACAGCTGCTACAGTTGGTGACACACTTTATGCATATCCTCTTACTGCTGATAACGGATACTTCCTTTACTATGATAAGAGCGTTGTAACAGATCCTTCTACACTTGAAGGTATTGCTGAGCAGTGTGCAGCTGCAGGAAAGAACTTCTATTTCGAAATCAACTCAGGTTGGTATCAGACAGCATTCTTCTTCGGAACAGGTGCTGAACTTACATATGATACAGATAATGATGGTAACTTCACAAAGTGCAATTCTACATATGCAAGTGATGAAGGTGTAGTTGCTCTTAATGAGATAATTGAGCTTGCTAACTCACCTGCATTCCAGAATGGTTCTTCAGTTTCTTCAGCAACAGATTGCGGCGCAATCGTTGATGGAACATGGGATGCTGAAGCAGCTAAGGAAATGTTTGGTGACAATTATGCTTGCGCAAAGCTTCCTACATTCACAGGTTCAGATGGAAAGAACTACCAGCTTTCAGGCTTTGGTGGATATAAGCTTCTTGGTGTAAAGCCTCAGGAAGATGAGAACAAGCTTGCTGTATGTGATGCACTTGCTGATTACCTTTCAAGTGAAGAAGTACAGCTTGCAAGATTCAATGCAGTAGGTTGGGGCCCTTCAAACCTTAAGGCTCAGGCTGCAGACGAAGTTAAGGCTGATGAAGCTCTTGCAGCTCTTGGCGAACAGCTCAAGTTTGCTATTCCTCAGGGCCAGTATCCTGGAGATTATTGGAGTCTTGCTACATCACTTGGTGATTCTGTAATTTCAGGTGAGATTGCAGCTGACGCATCAGAGGATGTTGTTAGGAAGGCACTTGAAGACTTCCAGGCAACATGTGAGTCATATGCAAAGTAATCTATATAAGATTATTTAACTAAAAGTAATACTACCTTAAAGGGCTCGGGAACTGTTTCGTCCCGGGCCCTTTTTGAACAGAGCACTTAGCGAGGTATGTCACGAGCTTAGTGCGAGTCATGCAAGTCCACTTGGTAAGGTGTTTTCGAATCTAGTGGAGCTTGCTTGAACAGAGCACCTGTAGCTTGTTAGATTCAGGATGATATAGGAAGGGAGGCCGGAAATGGCAAACGGCTCGAAAAAAGAGAAAAAGAATAACATAGCCACTTTTTTTAGTGCACTTGGAAATGACTGTAAAAAAATCGGGCTTACATTTAAAGAGGGGGATATCAGGACAAAGCTTTCTTTTATAATCATGGGACTTGGTCCTATTCTTAGAGGACAGATTCTTGTAGGTCTGGCTTTGATGCTGTCAGAGGTAATTTTTATCTGGTATATGACAGGCTTTGGTTGGACATATCTTTCAAAAATCACCACACTTGGTACGGTAGCAACACATAAGGTAAAAAGAAAAACAGTTTATGGTGACAACAGTTTCCTTATCCTTCTGTTTGGTGTGCTTTCGATTTTTGCAGTGATAGCAATTATTGCATTATGGAGGCTGAATGTTGAGGAGAACAGAAGGGAAGAGCTCACACTTAAAGCAGGCAAAAAGCTTCCCACTAATCTGGAAACATTTGGATCATTATTTGATAAGAATTTTGATAAAACATTACTTTTCCTTCCTGTAACCGGAATATTCCTTTTTACATTGCTTCCCATCGTATTCATGATCTTTATTGCGTTCACGAATTACGATTATAACCATCAGGCTCCGGCAAATCTTTTTACATGGGTAGGACTTCAGAACTTTAAAGAACTTGTTTCATTTGGAAGCGAGGGACTTGGACCCACATTCTTCAAGGTTTTGGCATGGACGCTTGTTTGGGCATTTCTGGCAACCTTTATAGATTATTTTCTTGGACTTGCAGTAGCGATTCTTATTAATAAAAAGGGAATAAGATTTAAAAAGCTGTGGAGAACAATTCTTGTTATGACAATAGCTGTTCCGCAGTTTGTATCACTTTTGTATGTAGCTAAAATGTTTGCTAATGATGGAATTATCAACGGATTTCTTAAACGTGTAGGACTTATTCAAAGTGCAATACCGTTTTGGTCAAATCCTATGCTTGCGAGAGTTACGATCGTAGTGGTAAACATTTGGATCGGTATTCCCTATCTGATGCTTATTGCTACAGGTCTTTTGATGAATATACCTGAAGATTTGTATGAGAGTGCAAGAATAGACGGTGCAAGCGCATGGCAGATGTTCAAGAGCATAACGCTTCCATACATGCTGTTTGTAACAGGACCTTTCCTTCTCACTCAGTTTACAGGTAACCTGAATAACTTCGGCGTTATATATCTGTTGTCAGGAGGTGGCCCCGGAACCATGAGCTATGCCGGTAATGCAGGTACAACCGACCTTCTGGTTACATGGCTTTATAAAATGACTGTAAATGATTCCAACTATAGAATGGCAGCAGTCATTGGTATCATGGTATTTATTGTTACTGCTATATTCGCACTGGGAGTATATGGATTACTTCCGTCAGTTAAGGATGAGGAGGGCTTCCAATGATTAAAACCGGATATAAATCCAAACAGAGAATTGGTAATTTCTTTGCTTATATTTTTCTTATACTGATCAGCATAATCTGGCTGTTCCCGTTTGTAGGAATTGTGCTGCAGAGCTTTAGATCTTTTGCAACTGAATCCGGAGGAATGGAGAGTTACATAATCCCCCACCAGTTTTCATTAGATAACTATAAATTTTTGTTTTCAGGCGAGACAAACTTCTTGCTTTGGTACAAAAATACAGTTATAATTGCCTTCTTTGTAGCAGCGCTGCAGACAATAGTTATTTTGTGTGTCAGCTATGCACTTTCAAGAATGAGATTTGCAGGAAGAACACTGCTTATGAAATCCTGGTTGATACTTGGACTGTTCCCGGGATTCCTTACAATGATCTGCCTTTACTTTTTGCTTAAACAGTTTGGACTTACACAGGCCGGTGCTATTCCTGGATTGATCCTTGTATCTGTTGCAAGTTCTGGTATGGGATATTATGTATGCAAGGGTTATTTTGACACTATTCCCAAGGCCCTTGATGAAGCTGCAAGAATAGACGGTGCTTCAAGAGCAAGAATATTCTTCACAATGACCATTCCTATGAGTAAGCCTATTATTATCTACACTGCACTTGTTGCTTTCATGGCACCATGGAATGATTACATTTTTGCTTCATACGTAGCATTTGGACATGACAAGAGCTATAACGTTGCGGTTGCTATGTTCAGATGGGTTAAGACCAATGACTATCAGGGATACTTTACACGATTCTGCGCAGGCGGAGTACTTATTGCAATCCCTGTAACACTATTGTTTATGTTCCTTCAGAAATATTATGTTGAAGGTGTAACCGGCGGCGCGGTTAAAGGTTGAGCAGAGCACTTAGCGAGGTATTTTCGAGCTTAGTGCGAGCCATGGGTGAACACTTGACGAGGTATTAACGAGTCTAGTGAGAATCCCAGAGCAGATCACTTAGCGAGGTATTTAACGAGCTTAGTGCGAGCCATGGGTGAACACTTGACGAGGTATTAACGAGTCTAGTGAGAATCCCAGAGCAGAGCACTTTACAAAAATCTCATAGTAACACGCAGAGAGGTATTATGGGTGAAAAGATAACTATCGAGGATGTCGCGGCGGCTCTTGGTGTATCCAAGACTACCGTATCCCGTGCAATATCAGGGAAAGGAAGAATTGGAGAAGCCACAAGAAGCCGTGTCCTTGAGTACATTGAACAGAATAATTACAGACCTAATGTAGTCGCTAAGGGCCTTGCACAAAGACGGACCTACAATATAGGCGTAGTGTGGCCCGGGGATACCACACTTGTGGATCTTCCGTTCTTTCAAAGATGCCTCGTTGGTATGAGTGAAGTAACAAGCGGTTACAATTATGATATTGTTATAACTCTGGTAACAGGAGATGAGATTACAAACCTGAAAAGAATCATCGAAAATCATAAGGTTGACGGAGTAATCCTTACCAGGACGCTCATTGATGACAAGTCGGCAGAGTACCTTAAGAAGAGTCAGATTCCTTTTGTGGCTATAGGGGCATCTCTTGACGATGATATTATCACTGTGGATAATGATCACTTTGATGCCTGCAGAGAGCTTACTTCAATTCTTATTGGTAAGGGCCAGACAAAGCTTGCTTTAATAGGCGGTTCACAAAATCATATGATTACCAGAATAAGGTATGAAGGTTTTGTGAGCGCTTTTGCGCAGGCAGGGAAAAAAGTTGACGAATCTCTGGTTTTCCTTAATCAGGGCAATGAGCAGAAGCTTACGGAAATAGTAAAACATCTTGCTGCCAAGAAGGTCGATGGAGTGATATGCATGGACGATCAGCTTGCAGGATATATTATGAGTATTTGCAGAACTTTAAAAATACGTATTCCGGAGGATATAAGGCTGGCTTCGTTTTACAACAGCCATATGATAGAAAATGCTATTGTGCCAGTCACATCTCTGAACTTTGATGACAGAAAGCTTGGAGCGGTTGCTACAAGAATGCTTATGAGTCTTATCGATGGTGAAAAGGTTGAGAAGCAAAAACTTAAAGATTACGAAGTTATTATGAAGGAGAGCACTAAGTAAGTGCTCCCCTTTCGTAGTTTTAATATGATGACAGGGGAAAGGTCATAAAGCGATTATGTTTACATAAATCGCATCATGACTTCTTGTCTTGTAGGAGAGTCGGTTTGATTTTCTACAAGATGTGATTGATAAGGAGCAATCATTTATGCTGACAAATAAAAATATACTATCCTATACACCTATGTCGCTTACAGTGGATGGAACACCTTTCTATCCGGTTATGGGTGAAATGCACTTTTCAAGATATAGGAACAGATACTGGGAAGAAGAGCTTTGCAAGATGAAAAGTGGCGGAGTATCAATAGTATCCCTGTATACAATATGGATTCATCATGAGGAAATTCGTGGTGAATTTGATTTTAGCGGTGACAGAAATTTAAGAAAATTTCTTCAGACAGTTAAAAGAGTAGGCCTTAACTGTATCTTAAGAATTGGGCCCTGGGCTCATGGTGAAGCTAGAAATGGAGGATTCCCTGACTGGCTTTTGAAGGATGCAAAAGAGAAAGGGTATGAAGTGAGAAGTAATGCACCTGAGTATCTTCAGCATGCCAGAATTTTTTATGAGCATATTTATGAGCAGGCAGAGGGGCTTTTTCTGAAAGATGGCGGACCGATAATCGGTGTTCAGATTGAAAATGAGTATGGACATTGTGGCGGTTTTGGCGGTGAAGAGGGAGAAGCTCACATGAGGACTCTCTGTGACATGGCAAAAGAGATAGGCTTTGATGTTCCAATCTACACAGCTACAGGCTGGGGAGGAGCAGTTACCGGCGGAATGCTTCCTGTCATGGGGGGATATTGTGAAGCACCCTGGGATCAGAGAACTACTGAGATAGAGCCCAGCGGAAATTATATTTTCACAAGAGAGAGAAATGATCACAACATAGGCTCTGACCACGGAATCGGCGCTGGCATTACCTTTGACATGGACAAATTCCCATATCTTACTGCTGAACTTGGCGGAGGACTACAGGTTACACATCACAGAAGATGCATTGCCACCGGTAGGGATACTGAGGCTATGAGCCTTGTGAAAATGGGAAGCGGAGCCAACCTCCTGGGATATTATATGTACCATGGCGGAACAAATCCGGAGGGTAAACTGACTACTTTGCAGGAGAGCAGGGAAACAGGCTATCCCAATGACCTTCCGGTTTTATCATATGACTTTAATGCTCCTTTGAAAGAATACGGCCAGATGTCTGAGACCTACAGAAGAATCAGAAGACTTGCGATGTTTACAAGGGATTTTGGTGAAGGACTCTGTGAGATGCCATATATACCACAGCCGGGAAATCCCGATAAGCCTGACGATATGACTGACCTTAGAACAGCTGTCAGAGGCGCGATAAAAGATGTGAACGGTAAAGAGATGTTCAGCGGATATCTTTTTGTAAATAATTACGTAAGACGCTGCAACATGGCTGATCACGATAAAGAAATCCTCAAGGCATATGATCCTGATGGAAATATTGTTGCCGAATATGAAGAGAGAAATATCAAAAACGGAGATTATTTCTTCTATCCTTTCAATATGCAGATAGGTGAGGATGCTGTTTTAAAAAGAGCTAATATGACACCTCTGTGCATACTTCATGATGAAAAGGGAAGAGAAAATGCTTACGTATTTTATACTGATGACAGAGATTCAGCTGCATTTGAGATTGAAGGGGATCTTGGACTTATCAGTATAGTGATACTTTCAGATTATGAAGCTGAAAATGCTGTAAAGATCAAGGATGACAGAGGTGCGGAGCATCTTGTTATATGTGAGCACGCTGTAGTTGACAGGATAGTACCCACGAACAGAAGAAGATCAGGAGTGCTTGAAAACGGCAATCCCAATGGTTATGAGATTTATGCAGAGATTCCGTCGGATGGTGCAGGTCATACGGTTTCATTCCGTGTCTGGCCTGATCTTGACGAGACTCCGATAGGGTTTATTCATGCCGATGCTGAGAATGTAAGCGACACCTATATGGTGGACAGTATGGATTTTGCAGACTACAGATATGTGGATGAATTAACCAACCCTGTTGAAACAAAGCTCACGGAAGGTGTGGCAGCAGGTGAGTATCAGATCAGTGTGACAAATATTGATGAAGACATCGACGAAGTATATCTTCATGTTCATTATGCTGGAGACAGGGGAGAACTTCTATCCTGCGGTGATCTGGATGCTTTACATGATGGAGAACTGATTGCAGATAGTTTCTACACAGGACAGGATTGGGAAATCGGATTAAAGAGATTTATCGGTTCAGAGACATCAGAATCTCTTGAGGAGAGCTTTGAAGCAAAAGCTGTTATTTATCCGCTATTTGAGGACCAGAAGATTTATCTTCAGGAGTGGCCGGACTTAAGTGAAGAGTCTGACGGAAAAGCCGCTGCCTGCAGGATTGAGGGCGTGGACTCGGTAGCACAATACAAAATAAAAATATGGTAAAATTTTCTTTAACAACAAGCTCCATCTGGCGGGTTTTTCGCGCCTGGTAATAAACGATACTATTCAGGATAATATTTGCCTTCCTTCTCTGGAAAATATAAAAAGAAAGCATATCCTCCATGCAAAGGATGAAAAGGCATTTGCTGACAGAGAAACCGCTATGATCGTAAAATAATGGCTTGTCCATAGCGCATACGCGAAAGTAAGATACGCATATACAATTGTCAAAACATCAGTAAATAAGCGGCTTTAAGGCTTTGTTAAGTTTTTGTTTATTATGCATATATAAATATTAAATATATAGTTAATTTTATTACACAAAATTGTATGTTAAATCAATATATAACAATAAACCGTTTTGTGTGAAAGGATATATATTTATGGAGTACAACAAAATCAAAGATTTATGCTACAAGCGGGGAGGTCAGAGCACTGCTGTTATATTGGCAATGCATACAACTGAGCGCTGTAAGCTTATCAGGGATGAACTGGTTAATATGAAAAAGGCCAGAAACTTACTCAGAGATGAGCTGCTGATTGTCTATTCGTTTTTAGCAGAACGCGATCTTTTGGAAACTTATTTGGACTCAAGGGACGGAAGACTGTAAATGTAACGAGCATCCCGCACGGCTTTGGGACCACAACATCACAAAGTGGTTTTGTGTTTCTCATCGCAGTGCGGGATGTTTCTGTTTTGAAGGGAATCTTTATATAAAAAAGGCTTTCTCACAGTATTTATCGGGGCTCTATTCTGCTTTACCGGAGGTTGTTTAAAACCTGGCTCCCGTCAGGGTTGTTGCTTTAGTGTGGATATTTTATAATTGAAGCGAAAAAATACCTGGCGGAGAAGAAGAATGTCAAAAAAAGGAAAGCTTTTATTATATATATATATGTCAATATCAGTTCTGCTTTGTCTTATGCTGGCTAGCAGATCATCTTTCTTATATCCATTGAATAACTGGGATGATGCAAACAGCTATTTCTCTATGGGTAAGGCTATTTTTAACGGAAAAATGCCCTACAGGGATGTCTTTGATCAGAAAGGGATGTACCTGTATTTTCTGTATGGACTAGCATACCTTTTGTCTCACACAACCTTTGCGGGAGTGTTTGTTCTGGAGATTATTCTGGGGATACTTGATGTAATCGGTTTTTATAAAATCATAAAGCTTTTTATAAATAAAAATAGTGAAATAATCCCGTCTTCCCTGGCTGTTATGATTTTTGCTGTAATAGTCTGCTCCCGTAGCTTTTGGTGGGGAGGAGCAGCTGAGGAAATATCTCTGCCCTGCTATGTGTGGGGATTGTACCTTTCTGTTCGGTATTTTAAGCATGAATATCCGGAAAAAAACATGTCCTTTAAGGATGTATTCTTGGGAGGAATGCTTGCGGGACTGATTGCAAATATCAAATTTACAGGTCTTGGCTTTTTCTTTGCATGGATGATGATGGTGTTCTTTTCATTCCTTGCACATAAAGAGCTTATTAGAGGAATAAATGCTTGTTTTGTATTTCTTCTTGGCATGTTTTTGCCATTTGTTCCCTGGATTGTTTACTTTGGAGTTCAGGGGGGCCTTCAGGAATGGTATTGGGGATATGTCTATGTAAATGTATTTGTATACACAGATGTTGAGAGTGCAAATCCGGGAGTCACCGGCAGAGTATATCAGATGGCAAAAATACTGTACTGGCTCATCCGTGATAACTGGCAGTACTTTTTATTTATTATAGTAGGAATTCTGTATACCCTGGCTGAAAAAGGGCAAATGCTGATGGCGCGAATCAATATTCCGGTACTCTTTGTATTTATGTTTTTAGGATTTTTTGGAGGAGGAAGAGAGCTTCCTTACTATTCGCTCCCTCTTTCGGTGTTCGCGGTCCTTGGTTTTTCACTTGTAGGGAGTCTTTTGGTGAAGCTATGCAGGATGGATGAGCAGGAAAAATCTGCCAAAGGTCTCGCAGGTCCGGGGCTTTTAGTAGTGAGCATGATTGTTTCAGTGGTGTTTATTTATTCCAATTCGATGAACATACCTTTTATGAAGGTTGAAAGAGACGACTATTTTATGTACAGATTTCGGGATAAGGTCCTTGAAACTGAGAATCCTACACTTTTAAATGTGGGATGCCTTGATGCGGGGCTTTATACACTCTGTGATATTGTACCAAACTGCAGATGGTTTCAGACCCAAACTCTTAATATCACGGAACCGGAGAATAATCCATATCTTGAGCAGGAGCGATACATAAGAGAGGGGCTTATCGACTATGTCATCGCCCGAGATCACATTCCGGATTCAATAAACGAGCATTATGAACTTATAGATAAAGAAGATTATGGCTGGGATGGTGCAGAGTTTAAGTACTATCTTTATAAGAAGGTAAAGTGATGACAGAACAGAATCTGATTCCAAGCTGTTTCCTGGTATAGAAGAATCCGATTCCCATATGTTTTATCGGAATTTTGATTTTTTTTAGAATAATTTAATATCAAAAAACAGAATAGTTTTTTATAATAATTATGAAGGGGGCTTAGTGCTCCCTTTTGTTGTTAACGGAAGAACAACAGTTATACCTCAGTGATGAGGGGACAGGGACGTGATTATGAAAATATTACAGAATATTGCATCCGGAATATTGGGGCTTATTTTTGCCGGGGTTGTTGCGATACTTGCATGTATCATCAATCCCGATATTGGCGTGTGGATTAATGAATTAATAAGACCGGAGGATAAGGTTGAAGCACCGGTACAGGACGATTCAAAAAAGTATTATGTCGAGGTGCCGGATTGGGATTACATTTACGGAAGAAAACAGAATTCTGAAGATGTGGATGTCGATGGAAGCAGCAATGCGTCTACAGCGCTGGGAGACATGATAACGAGCGCGGTCAACGGACTGTCAGATGCCATAAATGAGCTTGAAGCTACAGAAGTCAGTAACCCTGCTGAGCAGGATGTCACGGTAGAGGATGTGGCAAATACTGCCAATGCTATTGTAAATGCTGTTACAGGAAACGGCGATAAAGGCATCAAGGTTATAGTTAAGGATGAGGACGAAGACTCAGAGGCTGAGGAGCTTAGTAAAGCTCAGGACAATCAGGAACAAACACCTGCTTATACACCCGGGATTCCGGCTGGAAGAAGCAGTTATGCAGCCTTTGATCCTGAAATAATTGAGCTTACGGATCCTGGTCTTGCAAAACAGGCTATTAATAGTGCGGATTATGGACAACTTGGAGACGGGCTTACTTTTGATACACAGTTTTATCCCTATTATCATATGTTAAATGATACCGGGAAAGCTCTGTACAGACAGATATATGCAAATACCCTGGCGCTTAATACTACCTTCAGACCCATTGAACAGGTATCGATGGACACGATGCAGATGGTGCTTCTTAGCGTAGTATTTGATCATCCTGAACTGTTCTGGCTGGATACTACTTTTTATCAGGAGTATGATTATAACGGCGTGGCACTTAAATTAAGACTCCGCTATTATGACAGAATACCGGATATACCTACGGCTAATCAGAAGTTTTTGGCAAATGCTAATGCAATAGTTGCAGGAGCATCAGGTCTAAGCGATAATTATGAGAAGGAACTTTATATACACAATTATCTGGCGGACAAGCTGACATACAAGCATAATCCCCTTGATCAGAGTGCTTACAGTGCAATCGTGGGTGATAATACCGTTTGTGCCGGATATGCCAAGGCATTTCAGTATCTGATGCAAAGGCTCGGAGTCCCTACATATCTCTGTGTTGGATCCGCAGGGGAAATGCACGCATGGAACATAATTAAACTGGGAGATAATTACTACAATGTCGACTGCACCTGGGATGATCAGAATCCTACGGTATATGATTATTTCAATCTTTCCGATGCTGATAATTATATGCATAAGAGGATGTTTAATTCAGTTTATCTTCCTGCCTGCAATGAAGGAACATTTATTGCATCAATAAATTAAATATGTAAAAATATGAGCCCGGGTAGTTTAGGTGCTATCCGGGCTTCTAATCATATATAGAGCAGGCTTGTATGAGAATGCGTTTTGTGACACCTGCGGGATCTATATACGACAGGAGTAAGCCTGATAAATGATATTTTTGGAGGAGCGAATCAGATGGCGTTATACGCATTGGGGGATCTTCACCTTGCCTTTCAGTCTGAGAAGACAATGGATATTTTTGGCAAGGTATGGAAAAATCATGAAAAGAAGATTGAGAAAAACTGCAATAAAATAATGACCGATGAGGATACCCTTGTACTTGTTGGAGATCACAGCTGGGGAAAAGGCCTTGAAAACTGTGAGATGGATCTCAGATTCATCGAGGGGCTTCCCGGTAAAAAGGTTTTGATAAGAGGCAATCACGATAATTTCTGGAGTGCCAAGAAGACTCAGAGACTTAACGATTTATATAAGGACAGACTCTTTTTTCTGCAAAACAATTTCTATCCCTATGGGGATGTGGCAATAGTTGGAACCAAGGGATATTGCTATGAGGGCTATGATACCAGAGAACATGCCGATATGCTAATAGAGAGGGAGGCGAAGAGACTCAAGGCTTCCTTTGAAGCAGCAAGAGCAGAGGGCTTTGAGAAATATGTAATGTTTTTACATTACCCTCCAACGGAGATAGGTGAGAGAAGCAGCAGATTTACACTTATTGCCAAGGCGTATGGTGTCACCCAGGTTGTGTATGCCCACTGTCACGGAAAAGAGAGATTTCATGACAGCCTTCTTGGAAAAGTGGATGGCATAAATTACAGCCTGGTTTCCGGTGATTACCTGGATTTTAAACCTCAGAGAATATTGTAAGGAGGTGTGGTTTTTATCACCTCGGTAAAGTCAGATTTTGTTTCCTTCTTAGGAAAACCGGCTTTTCATCAAAATAACATATAAGAAAAGGAACATTATGGATCAGAATAAAAGTAACCTGGAGAAAAATAGAGACGATTTAGCCTGGGAGGAGGTTTCAACAGAGCATTTAGTACAAGATGAATGGATTGATTTTCGAAAGTCTGCTTTCAGATTTCCGGACGGTACGATCTTTGAACCCTATTACAGTTACAGCAGACGCGATTATGTGGTAATAGTTCCCTTTGATGAAAATGGCAATCTTATCTGTGTTCGCCAGTACAGACAGGGAATCCGCGAAGTTACAACGGAATTTCCCGCAGGCGGAATAGAGAGAAGTGATGGAAAGGAATACGGTGACGGAAAAGAGAATGCCGAGGAAGCCCTGAAAGCCGCAAAAAGGGAACTTTCAGAGGAGACAGGATATGAGGCAGGAAAATGGACATATCTTATCAAAATTCCGTCAAACGCTACAATTGCCGATAATTATGCATATGTTTTTCTGGCTACTGACTGCAGAAAAGTGACAGGACAAAATCTTGATGAAACTGAGTTTTTAAATATTGAGATAAACACCCCGGATTACATAGAAAAACTCATAGAAAAAGGCGGATTTCAGCAGAGTGTTCATGTTATGGCATGGCTTCTCGCAAAGGAGTGTATGAGGAAAAGCAGTTAATATGAGAGGATAGAGGATGGGAGATATGATACTGATAATTATAATTGCAGTTGCGTGTCTTTTGCTTCTGATATCGTTTATGGTTATAAAATCCAGAAATGATAATATAGAGTATATCGAGGAAGCTTCAGAATCTTCTGATGAACAGGAAGAAATACCGGAGAGAGAGGATGAATCGGAAGAAGCGGCTTTGGACTCAACGGATTCAGGTGAAGTGGATAATGAAGTGACTTCTGAAGATAAAGCAGAGAGTGTGACTGAGGCAAAAGCTGCTGCATTGGAAGCAGATGATGAAGAAGCTGCTGACGATGAAGATACGGAATCTGATGCAGAGGATTATGATGATGACGACACAGATAACTCGAAGGTCAAAGCCATGAGTGAGTTTGACAAGTCACTTATTCAGTTCCTGGAATCCTCTGGATATGATATTGAGAATTATATGGTATCACCGGCATCCTTAAGGGCAGTCATCGCCATGGCAGTAGCAGGCGCCGGTTCAAGTACCAGGAAGGAACTTCTTGCGGCAGCAGGCTTTGAAGATGAGAAGCAAATGAATCTCTGGTATAAAGGTCTTATAAATGCACCGGATACGACAAGTGGGCTTTTGACCTTTAAGCTCTTGAATTCAGTGTGGCATAACAGAAAAATGCCTGGAAACATATCCGGAAAATATAAGAAGTATGTTAAGGCTTTCTTTGGTGCCGAGGCAAAGGATGTTGTCCCGGACAAAATCACCGGTGAAGTAAACAGCTGGGTTAAAGAAGGAACAAATGGTCTTATCCCCAAGATCAGTAACGATCTGTCAGATAAGGACATAATGCTTATTAATACGCTTTATCTTAAGGCGACCTGGGTGAAGACCTTTGATGAATATCATACCGAGGAAGGGGACTTCAAGGCATTTGATGAATGCAACATTAAAAAGGTATTTATGGAAAAGACGGATACCTTCAAGTTCTATGAGGATGATTCTGTAAAACTTGTAGTGCTTCCTATGAACGGCAGGGTAGAAGCTATTTTTGCAATAGGAGATATAACAGGTATTCAGGATAAGCTGGAGCAGGCTTCTACTGAGCACGTACATATTAAGCTTCCTAAATTTGACACCGAGACCTCATTGAATCAGGGCGAGCTTATAAAGTTCCTGAAGAAAAGAGGCGTGGTCAGTGCATTTTCAAAGAATGCCGACTTTACTGCAATGACTATGGATAAGGGATTTTACATTTCAGATGTGATCCAGAAAACCAAGATTACAACAGACGAGAATGGTCTGGAGGCAGCAGCTGCAACTGCAATGGCAGTATTAGGTGCTGCGCCTTTGGAGGATGAGGTAATACCTAAGGAATTCATAGCTAACGAACCTTTCAAATATCTGATAACCACATCAGGAAAAAATAAAGAAATCTTATTCTATGGACAGATAGTAGAATAAGGCATTTGAGGGCTTTATAAACAAATGGTAATAGATATTTAAGAGATTTTTAACAGGGTATTAGATTATAGTAATAAGTAACATATTATTTCTTTTGAAAGGGGTACAATTATGAGCAGATTATCTGAAGTAACCGGATTACAGCAGCAAAGATCATTAAAGTTTGACCAGATTGTAAAAAAAGGAAATGAGGCTGAGATCACAAAGGCTACTATGGAAAATATAGTAATGTCGCTTAATGATATTTCCCATACATTGGCAATGATAGCAGACGGACAGTCATCCAATCAGTCTGATACCTTCGATTCTATTGCAAGAAGCCTTGCAATGATGGCAAACAGTAAATAATATAAAAGCTTTTATTATCCCAGGGAGAAAATGTTTGTTTTGGCTAATGTTTGTAAAGCAGGCATTTCTCCCCGGGATGATATTTGAAAATAAATGGGGAATTTTAAAAAGTGTTTTTTGGATGTTTTTTTCAAAAAGGCATTAAATTCGCCACCTTTTTTGTAAAAAATATTGAAAAAATAGTCAAAATGCGTTAAAGTAGTTTAGTAAAGTTAATGAATGCCAGTGAGATTAGAGAATGTGGCTTATCAAATTATCAGGTTGACGCCTGTTTGTTAGACATGTTCTTTTTTTATGCCTGGATATTGACTATATTTAGTTTAATTATTATTGCAAGGATGATTTTTGATGCATAGAGATTTTATAGATAAAATCGAAGAAAACCCGATAATAGCAGCGGTTAAGGACGATAATGGACTGTCTGCGGCGCTAAAAACAGAGGTGGGGATTATCTTTATTCTGTATGGTGATATTTGCACGATTGGTGATATCGTAAAAAGGGTTAAGGAGGCAGGGCGGATGGCAGTGGTCCATGTGGATCTTGTGACAGGCCTTAACAATACCAGAGAGGTGTGCCTTGATTTTATTAAAAATAACACCAGGGCAGACGGAATCATAACCACCAAGGGGAATCTTATCCAGCATGCAAAAGAGCTTGGATTATACACAGTACTTAGATATTTTGTAATAGACAGCATGGCGCTTGTGAATATAGAAAAACAGGCGGGATATGGTATGACACTTCCGGATGTAATCGAGATTTTGCCGGGAGTTGTAGTATCGAAGATTATTAAAAAGGTAAATGCAATAAGCAGGGTTCCTGTGATTGCAGGAGGACTTATTTCAGATCGGGATGATGTTATGAATGCTTTGCAGAGTGGAGCTATGGCAGTTTCCTCAACCAACAGGGATGTGTGGGAACTGTAACGAACAGACAGCTTCAGAATCAGGACGGACCTGTACAAAGAATAGTAATGCAGAGCTTATAAAAAGTTTTAAGGAGAACAATGTAATGGCAAAGTATGTAATGGCTTTGGATGCAGGAACAACCAGTAACAGATGCATCCTGTTTAACGAGAAAGGTGAGATGTGTTCAGTGGCGCAGAAGGAATTTACACAGTTTTTTCCGCAGCCTGGCTGGGTTGAGCATGATGCTAATGAAATCTGGCAGACACAGCTTTCTGTAGCTCGTGAAGCTATGAAAAAGATAGGAGCAACTTCAGATGATATCGCTGCAATTGGAATAACCAATCAGCGCGAGACTGTAATTGTCTGGGACAGAGCAACAGGACAGCCTGTATATCCTGCAATTGTATGGCAGTGCCGCCGTACTGCGGATTACGCGGAGCAGATGAAGGGCAAGATTCCGGGAATAGTTGAGAAGTTCCAGCAAAAGACAGGACTTAAATTCGATCCCTATTTTTCAGGAACCAAGATTAGATGGATTCTTGAAAATGTTGAGGGAGTAAGAGAGAGAGCAGAGAAAGGAGAGCTTTGCTTCGGAACTGTTGATACCTGGCTTATCTATAAGCTGACAAAGGGGAAGGTTCATGTAACAGATTATTCAAACGCATCCAGGACACTTCTTTACAATATCAATACTCTCGAATGGGACGACGAGCTTTGTCAGATACTTGAAGTTCCAAAGAGTATGCTTCCTGAAGTTAAGCCATCAAGCTGTATATATGGCGAGTCAGATCCGGAGTTCTTTGGAGGCCCTATAAGAATAGCAGGAGCAGCAGGTGATCAGCAGGCTGCACTATTCGGACAGACCTGTTTTAAGGAGGGAGAAGCTAAAAATACTTACGGAACAGGCTCATTTATCCTTATGAATACAGGAGATAAGCCGATATATTCTAAGAATGATCTTATAACCACAATTGCGTGGGGCATTGATGATAAAGTTACATACGCCCTTGAAGGCTCGGTTTTTGTAGCAGGTGCAGCTATCCAGTGGCTTAGGGATGAACTGAAAATTGTTGATTCATCACCGGATTCAGAATATTTTGCCACAAGAGTAAAGGATACAAATGGATGCTATGTAGTCCCGGCATTTACAGGACTTGGAGCTCCATATTGGGATCCATATGCAAGAGGAGCCATCACAGGACTTACACGAGGTGTCAATAAATATCATATTATTCGCGCAACGCTTGAATCACTGGCTTACCAGAGCTATGACGTACTTCACTGTATGGAACTTGATTCGGGTAAGCATCTTACAGCACTGAAGGTTGATGGCGGAGCATCGATGAATAATTTCCTGATGCAGTTCCAGTCAGATATCATCGATACCAATGTACTTCGTCCGAGCTGTGTTGAGACTACAGCTATAGGTGCCGCATATCTGGCAGGCCTTGCGGTGGGGTATTGGACAAGTAAGGAAGATGTGATTAAGAACTGGGCTGTAGACAGAGAATTTAAACCTCAGATGCCGGATACTGAAAGAACAAAGGCGCTGAAGGGCTGGAATCAGGCTGTAGCGGCTACCAGAGGATGGGCAAGAACCACCGTTTAACTTAATAATTGATACGCTGAGAATGGGAGTATGTATAGTAACGCATGATGAGATGCGTTTATTAGACTACTCCTTTTTTATGATACGAGGAAATTTCTCCGAAATTCCTATATCATAAAAAACGCTCCGCTATGGATGCGCACTCGCGCGAGAGGAATATAGTTGCTAAATATATAATCGTTTGTTTCAGGATAACAATAAAAAGGACAGAGGTGAAAAAGATATGGTATATGATGTCATAGTCATAGGCGCAGGAGTGTCGGGTAGTGCGGTTGCCAGAGAGCTTTCGCGCTATGAAGGAAACTTTTGTGTACTTGAAAAATGTGAGGATGTTTGCGAAGGAACATCAAAGGCTAATTCAGCTATAGTGCATGCAGGTTTTGATGCACATACAGATACACTGATGGCGAAATTAAACGTCCGCGGCAATGAGATGATGGATGAACTATGCAGGGACCTTGATATACCTTTTAAAAGAAACGGTTCTATGGTCGTTTGCATTTATAAAGAAACATTGCCGGAGCTTCAAAAGCTCTATGACAGAGGTGTGGCTAACGGAGTAAAGGATATGAGAATACTTAGCCGCAGTGAAGCTCTTGAAATGGAACCTAATCTATCAGACAGTACAGAGGGAGCGCTCTATGCACCTACCGGAGGAATTATCTGCCCCTTCAGACTTTGCATAGCAATGGCGGAAAATGCCAATGAGAACGGCGTTGATTTCAGATTCAATACAAAGGTTGAGAATATTAAAAAGCATGAAGATGGCTTATGGCATATTCGCACCAATAACGGTGAATACATTACAAAATACGTGGTTAATGCGGCAGGAGTATATGCGGATACCATACACAATATGGTAAGTATGGATGATGATAAGATAAAGATCATTCCACGCCGCGGTGAATACTGTCTTTTGGATAAAGAGGTTGGAAATCATGTAACTCACACAGTTTTCCCGCAGCCCTCAAAGTTTGGAAAAGGCGTATTGGTTTCTCCTACAGTCCATGGAAATCTTATTGTGGGACCTACTGCTGTGGATATCGATGATCCCGAAGGAACCAATACAACTGCTGAGGGGATAAATGACCTTATTACCAAGGCCAGCGATCATGTAAAGAATCTCCCTATTAAAAAGGTTATTACATCCTTTGCGGGACTTAGAGCTCATGAAGTGTGTCATGATTTTATAATCAAAGAGGTAAAAGGCGCAGATCACTTTATAGATGTAGCAGGTATAGAATCCCCCGGGCTTACAGCCAGCCCTGCAATCGGCGAAATGGTTGGAAATATGTTAAGGGACATGATGCAGCTTAAAGCTAAAGAGAACTGGATAGCTACAAGAAAAGATGTTGTGGATCCATCAGGACTTTCTATAGAAGAAAGGAATGAACTTATTAAAAAAAATCCCGCATACGGCAATATCATCTGCCGCTGCGAATCAATTTCTGAGGGCGAGATCCTCGATGCCATTCACAGACCTCTCGGAGCAAGATCTCTCGATGGTGTTAAGAGACGAACCAGAGCGGGAATGGGAAGATGTCAGGCAGGCTTTTGTTCTCCCCGTACCATGGAGATACTTCATAGGGAGCTTGGACTTTCCTATGAGGAGATAACAAAGAGCGGCGGCCATTCCAACATAGTCGTGGAGCGTACCAAACACCAGAAGGGAGGAGAGCAGTGATGACATCATATGATATTGTGATCGTGGGCGGAGGCCCTGCAGGTCTTGCGGCAGCTATCTCTGCCAGAAAAGCCGGAGTAGAAAAAATACTAATTCTTGAAAGAGATAAAGAACTTGGCGGAATTCTGAATCAGTGTATTCACAACGGATTTGGACTTCATACCTTTAAGGAAGAACTCACAGGTCCTGAATATGCACAGCGTTTTATAGACCAGGTACTCAATGAAAAAATAGAATATAAGCTAAATACAATGGTTATGGATATATCATCAGATCGCATAGTTACAGCCATGAGTCGCGAAGATGGGATGTATCAGATAAAAGCCGGGGCAGTAATTCTTGCCATGGGCTGCAGGGAGCGTCCAAGGGGAGCTCTCAACATTCCGGGATACAGGCCTGCGGGGATTTTCTCAGCAGGAACGGCACAGCGTCTTGTTAATATGGAAGGTTATATGCCCGGGCGTGAAGTAGTGATTCTGGGATCAGGTGACATCGGACTTATAATGGCAAGGCGTATGACACTAGAAGGAGCAAAGGTTAAGGTTGTGGCCGAGCTCATGCCTTATTCAGGCGGACTTAAGAGAAATATCGTTCAGTGCCTGGATGATTTTGGAATTCCGCTTAAGCTTTCTCATACCGTTGTTGATATTGAAGGAAAAGAGCATCTTACGGCAGTTACGATTGCTGAGGTAGATAAAAACATGAAGCCCATACCGGGAACAGAAGAGCGTTACACCTGCGATACATTACTTCTTTCCTGCGGACTTATTCCGGAGAATGAGCTTTCGAGAAATGCAGGCGTAGAGATGAATCCGGTAACAAGCGGACCTGTGGTAAATGAATCTCTTGAGACCAATATTCCCGGAGTATTTGCCTGTGGTAATGTGCTTCACGTTCATGATCTTGTGGATTATGTTTCCGAGGAGGCAACAAGAGCAGGCGAAAATGCTGCGAAGTTTGTAAAAGAGGGAGAGAAGGAGGGCGGAAGCATCATTGAGCTTTTCGCTACAGAGGGCGCAAGATATACGGTTCCCTCAACAATCAATCCTGACAGGATGGACGATCTTCTGACAGTGAGATTCCGAGTGGGAGCTGTCTATAAGAACTCTTATGTAAGTGTCTACTTCGATGATGAGAGAGTGATGCACAATAAAAAGCGTATCATGGCTCCCGGTGAAATGGAGCAGGTAATCCTCCAAAAGACTAAGCTAAAGGAAGCCAATCCTAAGAAGGTTACTATAAAGATAGAAGCAGAGTAAGAAAAAGGAGAAGCCATGGAGAAGAGAGAACTTACATGTATCGGCTGTCCTATGGGATGCCAGATAACAGTAGAACTTGATGAGGGACAGGTAATTTCCGTAAAAGGAAACACCTGTGCCATCGGAGATAAATATGCAAGAAATGAAGTGACTCATCCTGAGCGCACGGTGACAAGTACTGCTGTAATACTGGGGGGAGATAAGCCCCGGGTATCAGTGAAAACCAAATCCAATATACCAAAGGATAAAATATTCGAATGCATGAAGGAAATAGATAATGCATGTGTAAAGGCACCGGTACATATAGGTGATGTTATTGTGAAAAATGTAGCCGGAACAGGAGTGGATGTGGTTGCAACGCGGGAAGTTTCAGAAAAATAATAAGTACTACTTAGTTTTGCTATGTGAAACGAGAGCAGAACTTTATTATGTAAAATGGAAACTTAAGAAAATCTTAAAATTATTATTACTTCAGTTCATTGACAACCGCAATCAACTTAAATATAATTTGAGTGTTATTGTAAGGAGCTCATGTAGCGTAGTTTTCTACATGGGCTTTTTTTTGAGTAGAGTACGTAAATGCTCAAAAAACTTTTAATTTTAGGAGGAATTATGAAGAGATTATTTGCAATGATGATCGCCGGAGCATCTGTAGTATCAATGCTTGCAGGCTGCGGAAGCAAGACTGCAGAAACTGCAGCTGAGACAACAACAGAGGCAACAGAGGCAACAGAGTCTGCTGATGCAACAGAAGAGAGCGCAGACGCTGCTGATGCAACAGAAGAGAGCGCAGACGCTGCTGAGACAGTAAAGATTGATAAGCTTACAATCGGTTTTGTACCTTCACGTGAGCCCGATGAGATTGTTACTGCTACAGAACCTCTTAAGCAGCTTCTTACAGATGAGCTCGCTACTCTTGGCTATGAGGTTGGCGAAGTTGACATCACAGTTGGTACAAGCTATGAAGCAGTTGGTGAAGGCCTTTCAGCAGGAACAATTGATATAGGTCTTATCCCCGGTGGTACTTATGTACTTTACGATGATGGTTGTGATGTTCTTCTTACAGCTACAAGGGATGGCCTTTCAATCGAGAGCCCTAATGCAAAGGACTGGAATGACAACAAGCCCACAGAGCCTACAGAGGATCAGGTAACATTCTATCGTGCACTTATTATTACAGGACCTTCAGAGGCTGGTAAGGCAGTTGCAGCTAAGGTTGATGCCGGCGAAGAGCTTACATGGGAAGATCTTGACGGACTTAACTGGAGCGTAATGAACTCTTCATCTTCAGCTGGATATATTTATCCTTCACTTTGGCTTCAGGCAAACTATGAGAAGCATGTAACAGACCTTTCACACGCTGTACAGTCTGACTCATATGGTAATGCTTTCGCAAGACTTGCTTCAGGCCAGATCGACGTTCTTTGCTGCTATGCAGATGCAAGACGTGACAATGAGGAGAAGTGGACAACAGAATATGGCAGAGAAGCCAGCATCTGGGATGAGACATCAGTAATCGGTGTTACAGATGGTATTTATAATGATACAATCAGTGTAAGCAAGACATCTCCTGTTATGGACGATGCTTTCAAGGCTGCTCTTTCCAAGGCATTCATTAACATTGGTAATTCAGATGCAGGTAAGGAAGTTATTTCAATCTACAACCACAATGGTTATGTAGAAGCTAATGCTGCTGATTATGATTCAGAGAGAGCTGCTCAGGAGCTCATCAAATCAATGAACTAAAGTTATCACTTAGTGCGATGATTTCGCGTACGGAGGATCTTGTTCTGATTCATGATCATGAGAGCAGGATTTGTTTTGGGGAATCACGAATTTGTTGTGATAATGGTTTTATATGGGGAGGTTATTAACCTCCCCTATTTTTTCAATAGGAAATTCCTTCGGATTTCCTATTGAATAAAAAGCGCTCCGCTAAGGATGCGACTGGTGCGCAGATGAATTTTGCAAGCTAAAGCTTGCGCGCACCAGCGCGCAAAGAGTCGCGAGCGACTCTTTGTTCTGATTTAAGAAATTCTTATTTTAGGATATTGAAATTATTAATGGACAGTGTTTTAGATTCAGGAGAGGAATAATGATCAAGTTTGAAGATGTAGGAAAAAAATATCCCAATGGTTTTGAAGGATTAAAACATATTGATCTTACTATTGAACAGGGAGAATTTGTAGCAATTATCGGACTTTCAGGTGCAGGTAAATCCACACTCATTCGTACCATCAACAGGATGCACGATGTGACAAGCGGTAAACTCACGGTGGATGGTGTTGATGTGATGAGCTTGTCCGGAAAACAGCTCAGAAGATTTCGCAGAAAAATCGGAATGATCTTCCAGTCATTCAATCTGATCACCAGAACAACAGTAATTAACAATGTTCTGACTTCTTTTGTTCCTGATATGCCCTGGTTTAGAGCATTGTTTGGAATCTATACCAGGGAAGAAAAGATGAAGGCGCTTGAATGCCTTGATAAAGTGGGAATTTTAAGAAAGGCATTTGTTCGTGCAGATCAGCTCTCAGGTGGACAGCAGCAGAGAGTAGCTCTTGCAAGAACTCTCGCCCAGAATCCTCAGATTATCCTTGCAGATGAGCCTGTTGCCGCGCTTGACCCTGTAACTGCCAAGCAGGTAATGGATGACTTTAAGAGAATCAACGAGGAGATGAATATTTCAATTCTTATCAATATACATCACGTGGATCTTGCTCTTAAATATGCCACAAGAGTCGTTGGAATAAGAGAAGGAAAAATCGTCTATGACGGCCCTGCTGAAAATGTGGATAAGGACGTGCTTGCTACGATTTATAACGGCAAAGTGGATGATGAAGGAAATGTTCTTGATGCAAATGATCATAATGAAATGAGGTGATCTGAAGTGAGCGTATACGATAAGATTTTTAAACCAAAAGTATATACACTGCCTAACGGCAACTCAGTAGAGAAAAAGGCATCACGTGCGCCTATCTATTTTATTTTTATTATACTGATGAGTGCGCTGTCAGTAAAAATCACCGGTTTTGATATGAAAGTATTAACCCAGCGTATCGGGCAGTTTTTTGTTATAGTCGGTGAGATGTTTCCTCCAAATGCAGACTTTATGGGAAAAGTCTGGGGGCCCTTATTTGATACTATTAAAATGTCACTTTTGGGTTCAGTAGTAGGAGCACTTCTCTCAGTTCCGTTTGCAATGCTGGCAAGTACAAATGTCTGCCCTAATAAGGTGATTGTATCAATTGTCAGAGTTATGTTTTCGCTTATTAGAACTCTGCCTACACTGGTAACTGCACTTGTGGCAACTCTTGTATTTGGACTTGGTACACTTGCAGGTACATTTGCGATTGCAGTTTTTTCATTTGCATATATCGGAAAACTTACATATGAAGAGATTGAGACTGTAGACATGGGAGCTTTCGAAGCTATGGAAGCTATGGGAGCTACCAAGGCAAGAGCATTTATCTCTGCCATAGTTCCTCAGGTTCTTCCCTTTTTCCTCTCAAACTGCCTTTTCAACTTTGAGGGTAATGTGAGATATGCAGCTGTTCTTGGTTACGTAGGAGCAGGTGGTATCGGACTTATCCTTAACGAGAAGATATCATGGAGAGAGTACTCAAGTGTTGGAATGATGCTTATAGCTCTCTTTGTGGCAGTATTTGTTATCGAGTCAATCAGCAGAATGCTTCGTAAGAAGCTTGTATAAAGGGGATGGGATTATGAACAATAGAATTTTAGAAGCATATGAAAAACGCCCCAAGGATTGGATGTATAATCTTGCCATCGGAATTATCTTTGTGGGACTCATGGTATGGAGCGGAAGTGCTGTTGAAACAGCAGGTACTACACAGGATGGTGGACAGATAGCCCTTAACGTACTTCTGGGAATTTTTCAACCTGACCTGTCATTTCTTTTTGACTTCACCACTCAGGGCGTTCCGTATCTGATGCTTGAAACAATATGTATAGCTTTTCTGGGAACAATTGTAGGTGCTATCCTTTCAATTCCTCTTGCGTTTATTTCAGCATCAAACCTTACACCTAAGCCAATTGCCTTTGCAGGAAGAATGATTATCATGGCAGTGAGAACTGTGCCTGCTTTTGTATATGGTCTTATGTTCATAAGAGTTACAGGACCCGGAGCTTTTGCAGGTCTTTTGACAATGGGTGTATGTTCTGTGGGAATGATAAGTAAGATGTACATCGAAGCTATAGAGGATATTGATACGCATGTTATCGAGGCACTTGACGCATCAGGCTTTAATATGTGGCAGAAGATCCGCTTTGGAATACTTCCTCAGCTGCTTCCTAACTTTGCATCAACAGCAATTTACAGATTTGATATAAATATGAGAGATGCTACCATCCTTGGTATGGTTGGTGCCGGAGGCTTTGGTGCGCCTCTTATCTTTGCTATGAACGCTTATCGCTGGAATGAAGCAGGAGCAATACTTGCAGGACTTATCATACTTATTCTGATAATCGAGTATATTTCTACAAGAATCAGATTAAAACTTACAAGAGGTTAAAAATATTCAGATATGACTCCCCCGCTGCTTGCAGTGGGGGATTTGAGGATTTAGAAATGAAAATTGTTTTCACATCAGACACGCACGGTCATGTATTCCCAATAAACTATTCGACAAATAAAGAAGAAAATTCTGGTCTGTTTTATATTGCAGCTCAGATAAAAGATAAGGTGGATGGCAATACTCTTTTAATTGACGGAGGTGACAGCCTTCAGGGAACACCGCTGTTATCGTATTATCTTAGTAACCGCGACAGCTATGATTTTAATCCTATGGCAGAGGGTTTTAACGCCATGGGATTACAGTACTACACCTTGGGCAATCATGATTTTAATTTTGGCTATGATGCGATTCTGGATTATACCAAAGCTATGAAAGCGGAGCTTATCTGTGCGAATGTCGAGGACCTGCGCGGAGAGCTTGGAATTAAAAAGCATGCTATTCATGTACTTGAGGATGGAACGAGAGTAGGAATAACAGGTGCAGTTACAGGTTATGTAAATGTCTGGGAGCAGGAGAAAAACCTGACAGAGTTAAAGATTACAGATCCTGTGGAAGCTCTAAAAGCCGAGCTTGATATCATAAGGGATAAATCAGATATAACAGTCTGCATATATCATGGCGGCTTTGAAGAGGACTTAAATACAGGCAATAAGCTTTCTGAGACAGAGGAAAATCAGGCATGCAAAATAGCCAGAGAGCTTGACTTTGATATTCTACTGACAGGACATCAGCACATGGCTGTTGAAGGAACTATGGTTAATAAATCCTATGGTGTTCAGCCTCCGGCAAATGGTATGAAGTACTGTGTGCTGGATATACAAAAGTATAACGATGCAGAGGATAAGAAGGCAGCAGGTAATCAGGCAGAAGGCAGCCTGCAAATGGAAAATCCTACAGCTCAAATGTCAGAGTCTAAGAATTCAACCCATAAGGGCTGGCAGGTTGAATCAAAGCTTATACCTGTAGAGAAGGCGGGTGAAGCATATGATGAGATACTTAAGGCTCATTCATTTATGGAATCAATGAATCTGCAGCTTCAGACCTGGCTTGATGAGCCCATAGGATGTCTTGAAAGTGAGATTGCTCCGGAGGATAAACTTCAGGCAGCATTATACGGAAGTAAAGTGGCTTCGATTTTCAATCAGGTGCAATTGGAGCTTACAGGAGCAGATTTTTCCTGTACAAGTCTTGCAAATGATCCGCTTGGTCTACATAAAGAGATCACGGTTAGAGATGTCCTTGGTATATATCAGTTTGCAAATACTGAGGAGGTCAAAGAGGTTACGGGAGCTGTCTTAAGGATGGCGCTTGAGAGATGTGCTGAATATTTTGAGATTGACGAAAATACAAATGAAGTAAGAATCTCCGATGTATTTTTAAAACCCAAGGTTGAGCATTACAACTATGACTTCTATGCAGGCTTGTGGTATGAATTTGACCTGACAAAGCCTGTGGGAGAAAGAGTTGTTACTTTGAAAAAGCTTGATGGAACCGACATCATTGATGACGAAAAGTATACTCTTGTTACCAGTAACTACAGAGCAACGGGAACAGGCGGATATGAATGTATAGGAGCCTGCAGGACAATTCGCACTTATCCTGAGGAAATGCCCGACCTTGTCATTGATTTTGTAAGAAGAAACAGCCCTGTAGGCGAGATCATAAATAACAGATTCAGATGCATTTTGCCTGAATAAAACTAAAACCTTAGTTTTTCCGAAATACAGGTATTTGCTTCAGTAATGAGTACCTGAAAACAAAAGAAAACAGAATAGTTCCGACTGTGAACATAATAAGGCAGACTATCCAGTGGAATCTCAGATATAGCTTGTAATGAATAATAATATTCAGAAAAAGCCAGTGATAGAGGTACATTCCATAGGACAGGTCTGTCTTTTTTATCATATAGGAAATTCCGTTGGATTTCCTATATGATAAAAAGCGCTCCGCTATGGATGCGCACTCGCGTGATAGGAATATGTTGCCTTCAGCAACCGCGCTCGGCGCGAGAATGTCGCAAGCGACATTCTTTCTTGTATAGCCTTTGAGAGTAGAATCATTTTTTATTGGTTTAATGATAAAGGCTGCAAGGATTGTAAGGCACGCGGTACTTATCCCCGTGATGATTCCTGTGTAGTAGCCTATATTCAAAATACCGCTTATTCTAAAAAAGCAGTGAAGTATCAGGAGGGCGATAAATGCTTTTGTTCTCCATTCTTTTTCATGTAATTTGAAGGTCTGAAAGAAAACTCCTACAAAGAACCAGATAGCATAAGGAAGGAAAAAGCGTTCGATCAGTTTTGCAATAGTATCCCCTGCGCTGCTCTGAATAAAGTAAAAAAATATATTTGAAGCAGCAAGAACGCAGGATAATGCTGCATACAAATAAAAATTCCGCTTTTCTCTGGTCAGCTTTTTAAAGAGAAAAACAATAATATAGAGCTGTAACAGTACCGTTATATACCATAGCGGACCGTTGATGCTTCCTGTACCGAATTTCTTAAAGCAGGATGGGGTACTTGCAAAGCCTACCCCTTGTGTAAGCAGCCATTTGAAGATTGAACTGTCAAATTTTTTGGGAATTATCAAATAGAACACACCCAGATAGATTAGCATGCTAAGCCAAAGGTCGGGATAAAGTCTGAAAAAACGCTTTTTGATAAATGTTTTAGCGTCATATCCGGAACGTTCTAAAGATGCAGAAATAAGAAAACCACTTATGGCGAACATTATAACTGTGGGCTGAAAAAAATCCACTATTGATCTCAGGATACCAAGTTCACCTGCATATTCAGGAAGATTGCCCTGTACGTGACCTGTAAAATGAAGATACATCACACAGAAAGCAGCATAATATCTAAGAAATCCAAATGCATTTTCACTTCGATTATTCATGGTAACTGTCAGATTATCCTCCCGGTCAGATAGTTTTCAATGACTTTCCGAACATATTGAGGAAAAAAGCGTTCAAGAAATTCAATGTTCTATAAATCAGATTAATTTTATCATATTTGGAAATAGTAATTTATGAAATTTTAAGAGATTTTTTAATTAAATATAGTTTTTACATAATTGTATACCCTCATGATTGAATGGTATCATGATTAATACAGAGTTTAACTGATTTTTTCTAAAAAAGTAGGAGAAATGCATTATGAAAATGTATAAAGGAAAAAATTCATCGGCAAATGTAGCTGATGCAATTAAAGGTCTTTCAAATCCCCAACTCATAATTTTCACAAGTGATGCTGATCACTTCGATGCAAATGTTGCAGAGATTGAAAAGCGTTTTCCCGGAGTGCCCAGTATTGGTTGTATAGGTATGGGGTATGATTCTACGATCCAGGAAAAAGGAGTTAACATTACTGCATTCACTGAAGGAGTTAAGGTAAAGACAGGTGTTCTTGAGACTGTTTCTTCCATGCCTGCACGTCATATTAAAAGAATCGAGCAGGATATTGAGGATATCAAGCCCGGAAAAGAGAATACCGCAATCATTGATTTTTGTACAGGAAATGATGCAGCGGTACTTACAACATTAAGAAGACTTGTAGATAAGTTTAACCTCCAGGTAATGGGGGCTACAGGTGATGCAGGAAAAGCCTCTGTAAATGGTAAAATCTATGAGGATGCTATGGTTTACGCTGTCATTAAAAATGAGGGCGGCCGCGTTAAGACTTATAAAGAAAATATTTACGAACCCAAAGATAATAGACAGCTTATAGCATCCAAGACTGATAAGGCTAAATATTTTCTGGGTGAGCTGAACGGCAGATCTGCTAAGCAGGTTTATATGGATCTCACCGGTGCAAGAACTGACAAGGAAATAATGGACCAGACTTTCCAGAATCCTCTTGGAAAGATGGTAGGTAATGATGTTTGTATCTGCTCAGTAAAGGATGTGTCAGGAAGCGGACTTATTCTTTACAGACAGATTAATGACTCAGATATTCTCACACTTCTCGAAATGCGCGATCCGATGGAAGTTGCGCAGCATACTATAGATAAGATCAGGAATGATTTTTCAAGGATTTCCGGCATTTATTCTGTCAATTGTATATTCAGATATCTGGTACTCTCAGGAAGAGGAGAAATGGATACATATCTTGGTAAAATAGCTCAGCTTGGAACATCCTGCGGACTTATCGGATTTGGAGAGCATTATAACACTCAATTTGTTAATCAGACGATGACATGTGTTGTTTTTGAATAACAGTGGTCTTAGCCAGATAAACATTTGTTTAAAGATGAGAGGGAGATAGCAATGCTTACAGATATTTTTAAGAAAAAGACGGAACCGGCTGAAGCTCAGAGCAATGAGCCTTCTAAAGAAGCTTTTGATGCAGAAAAAAGGGAAGCCCTTATTTATATTGCTGATTCTGTGAAGACATTTCAGAAGGAGCTGGTAAGAAATGAGGTATCCTCGCTTACAGAAATCCATGATATGGGCGAGGCAGTGGAAAATGTTATCAGCAGTAATACACAGCTTAGAAATGAAATGGATGCTTTTAATGAAATGTTTGCGGCTGTAAACGAAAGCGCTGGAAAATTCCAGGATGTTAAGGTGAATATCCTCAACAGTGTTCAGAATGCCCAGAATAAAGTGTCAGAGCTTAAGGATTCTTCAAATGAAGTCCGTGCAAGCTTTGATGAGATGACCCAAGGGTTTGAGAACTTTAAGAGTGCAGTTGATCAGATATCCGATTACATGAAAAAAATCATCGGTATCGCTACCCAGACAAACCTCCTTGCACTTAACGCATCAATCGAAGCTGCAAGAGCAGGTGCTGCGGGAAAAGGTTTTGCGGTTGTTGCTACAGAGGTAAGAGAACTGGCAGATGAAATCAAGGTGATGATCAGCCAGGTAAATGCTTCTATTGACGCAGCAGGGCAGGAGAGTGAGAAATTATCTCTGAGCATGCAGAATTCCATAGCAGCAATGGATCGAAGCATCCAGGAGGTTGATGAGACAAATGCAACATTTGATGAGATCATAGAAAGTGCTAACGGAGCGAATGTAGTTCAGCAGGAAATTGCTGATACTGCAGATGCGGCTTCTGATGAACTTGGAAGAATCGGCAACAGCTTCACTGATATCAATAATAAATATGATGCACTCGTTAACCAGCTTGAAAGAGTTAATTCGCTCGGTACGACAAAGAGTAGTGTTTTCGAGCACATCGATAATCTGGTATCTCAGATTGAGCCTATTGTAAAAGATAGAAAATAAAAATAAAAAGGAAAGCCTATTTTGACATTAAATAGACAACATATATGCGAAAATGTATTATAATGTCCAAGGGGTTCGGTTAATTCAGAACAGCCTTGGACATTTTGCGCTATTCGGAGGTAACTGGTATTGAAGTTTAAATTGACTAGGATAAAACTATCTGATATCAGGACAATGTGTTTTGAAAAAATTGGCATTCCGGTATATGTTATAGCCGGCGCTCTGCTCAATATCATCATTGCCTTTATAATGAATGTTTTTAAGCTGCCGCTTTATTTTGATACCATAGGTACTGTGGCAGTGTCTGTTCTTTGCGGAATTTATCCGGGAATTGTTACTGCAGTACTTACGAATGTGGTGTGTATGCTGTTTAATCCCACGGCAATCTACTACATGATAATAAACGTAATGATAGCGCAGATTGCCTCATTATATTCATATAAAATGAGGCAACAGAAAAAAATGAATTTCTTCGTATTTGTATTCGCTGTATCGTTTGCCGCCGGTATCGTCGGAATGGCATTACAGTGGATTCTTCTTGGTGAGCCTCAGTTTGTGGAAGTTGTCGAGATGGCTGCGTTTATCAATGAGCAGCTTGGAATCAATTATGTTTTTTGCACCTTTGTCATAAATTTGCTGCTTAATATATTGGATAAATCCGTAACTATTTTTATTGCGCTGTCTATTGTGAAAATAATTCCTGAAAGTTACAGAGAGGCAGCGTTTGAAGGTGGATGGAGACAAAAGCCGCTTTCTGTTGAAGAAAGAGAAAAAATAAAGAGAGAAAATATTCGAAACAGAAAATCCCTCCAGAGAAAAATAACCACCATGCTTGTAGTAGATTCATTTGCTATTGCTGTCATCATGGGGATCACAGGCTTAAGACTCTATTATTCAAATCTTAAAAGCGAGTACAGAACCAATGTTAAAAATGCCGCAAAACTCGCATCAGAGGTGGTAAATGCCGATTCTATAAACTGGTATCTGAACAGTGGTAAAAAACCTATAGAATATAATAATTCAGAATATAATAAGACGAATAAGCTTCTTTCTTCAATCAGGGATACTGTTCCCGGAATAGAATATGTCTACATATACCAGATAAAAGAAGATGGATGCTACATAGTATTTCATACAAATGAAACATTTCAGACGGAAATGTATATAGGAGAAGTTATCCCCTTCGACAAATCATTTGATCCATATCTTCCGGCACTTCTTGCAGGAGAAAAAATTGATAACTTTGAAAGAGCTGATGTATTCGGCTTTATTATTACTGCCTATGAACCGATTTTTGATTCCAAGGGCAAATGTGTTGGATATGCCGGAGCAGATATATCAGAGTCCTATATCGGTGATTATATGAGGGTATTTACTTTAAGAGTTATTCTTATTTTCTCAGGATTTTTCATACTTATCCTGGGATATGGTCTATGGATGACAGGCTTTAATCTCATATATCCCATTAATTCAATGGCGTCATGCCTGGATAACTTTATCGAAGATAATACTAATCAGGAAAAGCTTGATGAAAATGTAAAGAATATCAAATCCCTCAATATACGAACTGGTGATGATGTTGAAAAACTATACAGGTCAATATGTCATATGGCTTCAGCCACTGCAGAACAGATGAGAGATATCAGGCACTATGCAGATGCCAACGCAAAAATGCAGAACGGTCTTATTATCACTATGGCGGATATGGTTGAAAACAGGGATTCTGAAACAGGAGCGCACAGCCAAAAAATCGCTGCATATGTTAAAATAATACTTGAAGGATTAAAGAGAAAAGGATATTACGCATCAAAGCTTACTCCTAAGTATATTGGAGACGTGGTTACATCAGCTCCTTTGCACGATGTAGGTAAGATAAATATACCGGATGCCATATTGAACAAACCCGGAAAGCTTACTCCGGAGGAATTTGAGATAATGAAGACTCATACCACAGCGGGTAAGCAGATAATGGAGCATGCCATAAGCACAGTAAGCGGTGAGAACTATTTGAAGGAAGCCAGAAACATGGCTGCTTATCATCATGAGAGATGGGATGGAAAGGGATATCCCGAGGGACTTCATGGTGAAGTTATTCCGTTGTCAGCCCGAATAATGTCTGTTGCGGACGTGTTTGATGCTCTTGTATCAAAGAGAGTTTATAAGCCGGCATTTCCGCTTGAACAGGCCATAGAGATTTTGAAGGAGGGCGCAGGAACTCAGTTTGATCCCAAATGCGTTGAAGTCTTTTTGGAATCCATGGATGAGGTAAAAGAGGTACTTATCCAATATCAGAATTTGTAAATACTGTATTTTCGGGAATCAATAGTTTCTGATATTCTGAGCACAATTTTAATAACCGGAGGATGAATACTTAAAGTATGAAGGGCAGAAGTTTAAAGCAAATATCCGGAATAGCTATGATGACAGCTCTTATTTCACTTATAACGGCAGGGCTGGTGGGGGATTTTTGTGCCCATGCCGCAACAGGTGAAGATTTAATCCAGAGAATGGCAGATAATGAAGATGTCAGGACCGGAGGTGGATATGCTGCATCAGGTCAGATCAATGATGTCGGTTTTACCACTGTTCTTTATGATGCAAAAAACGGACTTCCCACATCTGACGCTAATTCTATATATTCAGCCAGTGATGGATACATATGGGTAGGTGGCTACAGCGGAGTATTCAAATACGACGGAGAGTCTTTCGCCAGACTTGATTCATCCGGAGGACTTACCAACGGTAAGGTTTTTTACGAAGATCACAAGCATAGAATGTGGATTGGAACCAATGATAATGGAATTGTGATCATAAACAATGATGAAAATATAAGGATTACTTATGAAGACGGGCTTCCGTCATCGTCCATCAGAGGATTTGGGGAAAGTAAAGATGGAAAAATGTGGATTGGCACCGCAAATGGTGTTGTATATGTTGATGAGGACGACTACAAGGTTTATGAGATTGATGATGACAGGCTCAGGAATCAATATATTATAAGACTTTCTGCAGATGCAGAGGGTAAGGTTTACGGAAACACCAGAAGCGGCGATGCCTTTTGTATTGCAGGCGGGGAGGTCAGTGAATATATAACCGGAGCAGATATAGGAGTAGATGCTATCACAACCATCTATGCCGATCCTGATAAACCCGGATATGTATATATAGGTGGGAACGGGGATAAGATTTATCACGGTCCTTTTGGAAAAAAGAAAACCAGATATTATGAGATTTCAGTTTACCCATTGTCCGGAGGTGTTGTGTGGATTACTTCTGCCTGCGACAGAATTTGGGTCAGTTCCAGTTATGCTCTTGGCTATATTGATGAAAATAAGAAGTTTCACACTTTAGACGGAATTCCAATCGATAATTCAATTGAAATGATTACTGATGATTATCAGGGCAATATTTGGGTTACATCTTCCAGACAGGGTGTAATGAAGATAGTAAGCAGTAATTTCAGAAATCTTACCAATATTTCAGGTGAGCCGGAGGAGGTTGTAAATACGACCTGCCTTTGGAATGATAATCTGTACATCGGAACGGACAATGGATTACAGATAATTGATGACCAGGAACAGATCGTACACAATGAACTGACTGATTTTTTTGGTGAAACCAGAATCAGATGCATTGTTAAAGATAATAAAGATTACCTTTGGATATGCGCTTATGACAATAAAAAGGGTCTTATCTGCGTAGCTCCCAATGGAGTGATAAAGAGCTATACAGAAGGTACGGGACTTATCAGTAATGAAGTCCGCTGTGCAACTGTTGCCAAGAACGGTTCAATACTGGTGGGAACGAATGGCGGAGTCTCTGTTGTAAAAGATGGAAGGGTTGCAAGAAGCTACGGAGAAGAAGACGGGCTTGAAAATACAGTCATTCTTACAATAGAGGATGGCGGAGACGGCATTATATATGCCGGTACTGACGGCAATGGAATTTATGAGATCAACAAGCATGAGATTAAGAAGATCAGCAGAGCAGAGGGTCTTACCAGTGATGTTATTCTTCGCATAAAATATGATGAAAAGCGGGATATCTACTGGATAGTAACATCCAATTCGATTGAATATATGAAAAACGGAAAGATAGTTAATGTAGAATCTTTCCCCTATAACAATAACTTTGATATTTATTTTGATGATAATGATAATTTGTGGGTTTTATCATCCTATGGTGTATTTTGTGTAAGAGCGCAGGATATGCTTAATGATGATGTAAAGGATTACAGATTAAGCACAGTGGCAAACGGCCTTCCCAGTGTCCCTACAGGGAATTCCTTCAGCTATATGACTGAGACCGGAACCATATTTATTTCAGGGCGCACAGGTGTATCAAGTGTTAATGTAAATCATTACTTTGAGCAGTCTTCAAAGATAAAGATAGGAATAAGAAGCGTTCAGAGTAATGGCGAGACAATATATCCAAATGAGAACGGTGAGTACATTCTGCCTGCAGAATTCGGGCGAATTCAGATAAGCCCGGCAATCCTGGATTATTCTATGACTAATCCCACGGTACACATGTATCTTGAGGGAAATGAAGACAGTGGAATCACATCTACCCAAGACAGAATGTCTGCTCTTGAGTACACAAGGCTAAGATATGGTAATTATAATCTGCATGTACAGATAATCGATCCTTCAAATGGTGATGTTTATCAGGATGAGATTTTTAAGATAATAAAAAGGCCTCACTTTTTTGAGCTGACCATAATAAGAATACTGTTTGGACTTGTTGTTGCAGCTGTTGTCGGACTTACAGTATGGAGAATTATGTCCGGTACTGTTATCAGGAAGCAGTATGAGCAGATAAGGGCTGCAAAGGATGAGGCAGAGAGGGCAAATCTTGCAAAATCAAGATTCCTTGCCAATATTTCCCATGAGCTCAGAACACCTATCAACACGATAGTCGGCATGTCAGAGATGATAATGCGTGAGGATCCGACAGACGTTCCCAAGCCATATTTCCTGTCAATGATCAACTATTCCTACGATATTCAGAATGCCACCGAAGCACTCATGAATCTGATAAATGATCTTCTTGATATATCTAAGATAGAATCAGGAAAAATGCACCTTGTTGAGACAGAATATGATACTATTGAATTATTAAGATCTGTAGTTACAATGATCAGAGTCCGCAGTGGACAGAAGGATCTTTCATTTGAAGTTAAGATTGATGAACAGCTTCCCAAAAAGCTGTATGGTGATTCCGGTAAAATTAAGCAGATAATTCTTAATCTGCTTACTAATGCTGTAAAATACACAGAAGAGGGCGGATTCACTTTAAAAGTTTCAATTGCAGAGATGACAGAGGATAAGTGTAGTATTCGTGTGTCTGTCAAAGATACCGGCATAGGTGTTAAAGCAGAGGATGTGGATAAGCTTTTCACAGCCTATGAAAGACTCGATGAGGAAAAGAACAGTGCCATTCAGGGAACCGGTCTTGGACTTGATATTTCAAGAAGGTTTGCCGAGCTCATGGAGGGTCATTTGTGGTGCGAGAGTGAATACGGAGTAGGTTCCGAATTTATATTCACTTTTTCACAGAAAATCGTCGACAGAGAGGGCATTGGCAAATTCATAGAGCACGATGAAAAGGCTGCAAGAGGACCTTATGTTCCGAAGTTTGTAGCTCCTGATGCAGAGGTTCTGGTTGTGGATGATAATCCCATGAACCTGAACGTAATAAAGAATCTTCTTAAGGCTACAAGGATGTTCGTCACAACTGCAGCAAGTGGAGAAGAGTGTCTTGAAAAGATAAAGTATGGAAACTTCAATATCGTTCTTCTTGATCACATGATGCCGGGAATGGATGGTATTGAAACGCTTCAGGAAATCAGAAAGACACATCCTGATCTTCCGGTTTACGCACTTACTGCCAATGCGGCAGCAGGCGGTGAAGCTTTCTATAAATCGAAGGGCTTTGATGGATATCTTGCAAAGCCTGTAGATACGGAAGAACTTGAGAAAGCCATAATGAAGCATCTTCCTTCGGAAATAATGATGGAACCTGTTGTGAAACCGGTTGAGGAGAAAGAGGTATTTCCTGAGGATAAATACTGGTTAAATGATGTAGAAGGAATTTCGGCATTATACGGAATCAAGAACTCCGGCGGAATTACGTCGTTTATTAATTCAATTACGCTGTTTTATGATACTATAGATAGTAATTCAGAAGTTATTGAGAAAGCATATAATACAGGGGATATAAAGCTTTACACTGTAAAAGTGCATGCTTTGAAGAGTTCGTGCAGGATAGTGGGAGCTATGGAATTATCCTCCCTTGCTGAACAGCTTGAGGAAGCGGGAAATAAAGGGAATATTGCCTTTATTGATGCCAATACCGGAAAGCTTTTGCATGATTACCGCGCATATAAAGATAAGCTGGCAAGGCTTCAAGGCGAAGATGCTTTTGCAAACAGTGTAGAAAAAGAGCCCATACCGGATGATGAGCTTGAAGGTGCTTATGAAGCCCTTAAAGAATTGATTCCTCAGATGGATTATGACAGCATAGAGATGGTTCTTGGAGAGCTTAAGAACTATAAGCTAAAGGACGAGGATGCAGAAAAAATAGGGAAGCTTGAGAAGCTTCTTAAAACCTTTAGTTGGGATGAAATGGAAAAACTGATACAATAAATATATAAAGATTATCCTTGGCATAAGGGATAAATGCAAGCGCGGTATCTGTATACTGGCAGAGTTTATCAGGTAGAACCTGGTTTTTTATGAGGAGATATTATGACTAAGAAGCGCATAATGGTTATAGGGGAGAAAGAAACCTTCCTTGTAAAAGTGCTTATACAAAAAATTAAAGATGCTGAGATGGACTGTATCTTTAAAAAATGGGACATCAACAGTATAAATGAGGGCTGGGAGGGTACAGACCTTGTTACAGCCTACATGACTGATGGTGACAGGCCAAGTGAGGATGTTCTGCGTTTTTTGATCGATAAGCTGACAGATGAAGGAAAGCAGATCATTCCAATAGGCGAGCGGAGCGACATAAAGTATATTGAAGACCATGTGCCGGCTGACCTTGTTTTCAAGTCATTTGTCCGTCCCATTGATAATGTGGAGTTTGTGTCAACAGTTAATGATCTTTTCAGTAAGGCTGCTCTTGGGGAACTGAGAAAGAGCATATTGGTTGTTGATGATGATGCAAGCTATCTTGGACTTGTGAGGGAGTGGCTGAGAGAAAAGTACAAGGTTTCCATGGCAAGCTCGGGGGTACAGGCTATCAAGTGGCTTGGTAAAAACAAGCCGGATCTCATTCTGCTTGATCATGAGATGCCTATAACTACAGGACCTCAGGTGCTTGAAATGCTCAGAAGCGATGAGGAGACAAAGCATATTCCTGTTATGTTTCTTACCGGAAAAAGTGATAAGGAAAGCGTTATGGCTGTTATGGCACTTAAGCCTGAGGGCTATTTCCTGAAGACAATAGCAAAGCAGGAGCTTTTGGATAAGCTTGAGGAGTTTTTTATATTGCATAGATAAATATTGACTAGTTGGGGGCTTTTTAATGTTTGAATTTGTAAGGGTGCACCAGTTGAACTTAATGCTGTTCCTTGCTGGAATGTGCGGTATAACTGCGTTTTATGCACTTCTGTCAAAAACGCTGCCGGCAAAGAGAAAGATATATATTATATATCTTGAGTTGGATGGAATGATTCTTATGCTTGCCGACAGGTTTGCTTATATTTTTCGAGGGGATGAATCTACACTGGGATATTGGATGGTCAGGATAACCAATTTTCTGGTATTCTTTATTTCTCTTTCAGTAATTCATGCATTTAATCTGCTATTTGCAGACATACTTCGTGAAAAAGGTAATCTGGGTAGGGTGCCGATGGAGCTTCGGTTTGTGGAGATTTTTATTTCCATTGGTGAATTGCTGCTTATTGTATCCCAGTTTACAGGCCTTTATTACACCTTTGATGAGACAAACCATTATAAGAGAGAACCGGGACTTTTTGTCTGCTATGCATGTACACTGCTTTCTCTCGGATTTCAGCTCATATGTATAATAAAGTACCGTAAAAATTTAAGGCGAAGACTCAGATTTGGATTTCTGGCATTTACTATTGCCCCGATAATATCCACTATTGCCCAGATTTTTCTATATGGGCTTTCTCTCACAAATATTACTATTGTGATCATTTTGCTGATCATATATACCTTCACGTTGATAGATATCAATGAAACAGCTGAGCTTGCAACTCAGAGTGAGATTGATTATCTGAAAAAAGAGAGTGTTAGCATAAAGAGGCTTTTCGAGCAAACCGCCAGCGCTCTGGCAACCGCGATTGATGCCAAGGACAGTCACACGCACGGACACTCTGCCAGAGTTGCGGATTATGCCAGAAGAATTGCAGTAGAGCAGGGAAAGACAGAAAAAGAATGCGATGAGATCTATTATGCGGCACTTCTTCATGATGTAGGAAAAATAGGAATTCCGGATGATATTATAGCTAAAAGCAGCAGACTTACAGACGAGGAATACGAAGAGGTTCAACAGCATGTAAGTATAGGTGAGGAGATTTTATCAAGTATTACGGAGTTCCCTTACCTTAGTATTGCGGCTAAATATCATCATGAAAGATATGATGGAACAGGTTATCCTGATAAGCTTGCAGGAGAAAACATACCTGAGATTGCGAGAATAATCTCTGTAGCGGACGCATATGATGTTATGACTTCCAAGAGAAAATACAGGGATGCGGGACCGCAGGAAAAGGTCAGAGAAGAAATCATAAAAGGTACAGGAACTCAGTTTGATCCTGTTTTTGCAAATACAATGCTTCACCTGATAGATATGGATTACACCTATGAAATGAAGGAGAGAACAGAAACCATAGGCCTTGCGGGAAATAAGGACCTTCATCCTGCGGAGTACAGGAGCAAAATCTCAGACGGAATAATTGTTGATCAGACACCGGTGAAAATTCATATATCCTGTAAACCGGATGAAGATACAGAAAATGAATTTCATATACCCGCTTTGGTCCTCTATGATTCACTGGATGGAAAGATATACTACCAGCCGGATAAGATTGAAGATTTAAGCTATCTGGAATTTGGCGAGTTATGGTTTGACGGAAATAAAATCTGCAGCGGTGCAAGAGATATTCAGGTAAAGACAGAATACTCTGACAGGGAAAAATATAACGCACTGATAAAGAGTAAAGATGTTATTGAATATGACATTGAGGCTGTAAAAATAAGAGATCACGCAAAGATAGTTATTAGCAGTAAATTTCTCAAGGTGGAAGCTATAATTGCTCTTCCGGACGCTGTAAGATACATGTATGCTGCACTTACAGGTGAGTATTGTTATATTTATAATATTTCGGTTGACAAGGCGAAAAAGCCTGTGCCCAATGATTATATACCCAGAATTGCTGAGGAGATCAGCTATATCGACAGGCTTGAAGGGGATGTTCCGAATATTCAGATTGAAGGATATCACTTTGCCAAAACTGATGGTGTGCCTGTCAGGGATGGTATGAGAATTGAATTCCATACAATGTGCCTTCCAACAGCCAGACTTATCTGGCATTGCCCTCACATAATTTTATTCTATTCAGACGATAAAAAGGTGGATGGAAAAAATTACAGGGAATTTGCTCTCATAAGACTTGATGGTGAGTACTGGGATTCCAAGGGTCACTCTGAGAACAAGATGATCACAAACTTTACAGAGAACTTCGAATCCTGGGATGCCTGGAAGGAACTCAATAAAAAAGGCTATAACTGCGAGCTGGAATTCAAGCGATTTGGAAGCAGAGTCACGCTTACCACCGAAAACGGGGGAATAGCCATAAAGAACATTACGAATATCCCTGCGGATGTCAAAGATATGTATGTATCACTTTCCGGAGACCAGGTGGCTCTCACAGAGATAAGATATTTGTAAGCTAAATTATTCTTGTGCAATTGATTTATTTTAATTTCTTTACTAACAAAATTAATCAATTTTGCATAATTGATTGACAAGCGGACTTATTGGAAGTAAACTTTTAAACAACTTAATACTTTAAACCGATGAAGCGGAGATAACGGCAGTGATGCCTTCACAGAGAGTCCGGGGTGGTGAGAGCCGGGTAAGAAACAAGTTGTCAAATGGACCGCTGAGGGAACGATACAAAGGGATTTTACCGAGTATATCGTTACGTAGGGCATACGTCAGTTGCCGGGGATATGTTGGTATCCTGATAAGCGCATAGCTACAAACTATGAATTCAAGGTGGCACCGCGGATATAGTATATTATTCGTCCTTGACAGAAGTGTAATTCTGTCAGGGGCGTTTTTTTCGTGTAAAGCAGAGCCATGCAACCAAAATTACTTGAATGCTTGCAGCAAATGTAATGTTGGTTATATGGCGAGCAACACGAATGAGAAAAACTGCGAAGCGTTTTTCGAATTTGTGTCTGCTTCACACAAAAGGGCAGATAAAAGAACAGTCAGACAGAATTAGCAATGCATAGTAGAAAATAAAAGTCACAGCGAGGAGGAAGTACAATGATCAAGGAAGCAATCGTAAAAATCGTAAACAAAGAGGATCTCACATACAATGAGGCTTATGCAGTTATGAATGAGATAATGGGCGGTGAGACAACTCCCACACAGAATGCTGCATTTTTATCAGCTCTTTCAACAAAGAGTGCAAGGGCAGAGACAACAGAGGAGATTGCAGGTTGTGCAGCAGCCATGAGAGATCATGCAACAAAGGTTGACACTGGCATGGATGTGTTCGAAATCGTCGGCACAGGCGGAGATAACGCCCACAGCTTCAATATCTCAACTACTTCAGCTCTCGTGGCTGCAGCAGGCGGAATGAAGGTTGCAAAGCACGGCAACAGGGCAGCATCTTCAAACTGTGGAACAGCTGACTGTCTTGAGGCTCTTGGAGTGAATATTCAGCAAAGTCCTGAAAAATGCATAGAGCTTCTTGAAGAAGTAGGAATGTGTTTCTTCTTTGCTCAGAAGTATCACACCTCAATGAAATATGTAGGTGCCATCAGAAAAGAGCTTGGCTTCAGAACAGTTTTCAATATCCTTGGACCTCTCACAAATCCCGGTTCACCTACAATGCAGCTCCTTGGTGTATATGATGAATATCTTGTTGAGCCACTTGCACAGGTTCTTATCAATCTCGGTGTAAAGAGAGGCATGGTGGTGTATGGCATGGATAAGCTGGATGAGATTTCTATGAGCGCACCGACTAAGATCTGTGAGATCAAGGACGGATGGTATAAATGCTACACAATCACACCTGAGGAATTCGGTTTTGAGAGATGCACAAAGGATGATTTAAAGGGTGGTTCACCTGAAGAGAATGCTGAGATTACAAGAAAAATCCTGGGCGGAGAAAAAGGACACAAGAGAAACGCTGTTTTATTGAATGCAGGCGCATCACTTTACATCGGAGGCAAGGCTGACAGCTTCAAGGATGGAATAGAGCTGGCTGCTGAAATCATTGATTCAGGAAAGGCTTTGGATACACTTGAAAAGCTTATCGAGGTAAGTAACCGCGAGGCTGAGATGACAGCCTGATTCTGCAGGGTAGTGATAATAAGTTATTAAAAAATTGGAATGACCTATGATAAACGACATCAGGACTTCTCACATAAAGGTGATCCGCCTGATGTCGAGTTACCGCAAGTGATAACACTTAGGCCGAATGGATGAAAAATATATGACAATTTTAGATGAACTCTCTGAATATGCAAAAGTAAGAGTAGAAAAAGCAAAACAGAATAAATCATTAGAGGATCTTAGATTTGAGGCAGAAGCACTTCCAAAAGGCGATTTTTCATTTGAGAAGGCGCTGAGAAAAGAAGGAATGTCCTTTATCTGTGAATGTAAGAAGGCATCGCCCTCAAAGGGAATTATCGCTGAGAATTTTCCATATCTGGATATTGCGCTGGATTATGAAAAGGCAGGTGCTGACTGCATCTCGGTTCTCACAGAACCCAAGTGGTTTCTGGGAGATGACAGATACCTTAAGGAGATAGCAGACAACGTAAAGATTCCCTGCCTCAGAAAAGACTTTACAGTTGATGAATACATGATCTACGAGGCAAAGGTGCTGGGAGCTTCAGCCGTTCTTCTTATCTGCAGCATTCTCGATGCAGAGCAGATGAGTGAGTACATACAAATCTGTGATGAACTTGGTTTATCAGCCCTTGTGGAAGCCCATGATGAAGCTGAAATAGAGATGGGACTTGATGCAGGTGCAAGAATAATCGGTGTTAACAACAGAAATCTGAAGGACTTTTCAGTGGACACCTCAAACAGCATGAGATTTACACAGATGATTCCCAAGGATGTTATCTATGTATCAGAGAGTGGAATCAGAAATGCAGAAGATGTGAGAATCCTAAGGGAAAACGGAGTGTCCGCAGTACTTGTAGGAGAAGCACTCATGAGGGCTTTTGACAGGAAGAAGGCTCTTTTGGAGCTTAAGGGCATCTAAACAATTTCTTGAATGCAGAGTAGAATGCCATTTTCAAAAATAAAGCAATTGGTATGGCATGGTTTTGGAATTTCATAGATTATTGAATTTCTTCAGAAATTCGATAATCGTATTGGACCAGTTCCTTGCGAAGCAAGGGGCGTGTCTGGCGAAGCCAGATTTCCGAACGATTTTCCTTGTTATCGTTCGGAAAGTCATAATATTAAAAAATTCATTTGACAGGTAAATGGATTTTGAATTTGCAGGAAAAACAAAATGACAAAAATAAAATTTTGCGGACTTAGAAGAGAGCAGGATATTACAATTTCAAATGAGCTCAGGCCTGATTATATAGGCTTTGTTTTCTGGGAAAAAAGTAAGAGGTATGTGACTTTTGAAGAGGCAAAAGGACTAAAACAAAAGCTGGACAAAAGCATAAAAGCGGTTGGTGTTTTTGTGGATGAAGAGCCTGAGGTAGTTGCAGAAATAGCAAATAATAAGACTATCGATATCATTCAGCTCCACGGACATGAGGATGAAGAGTATATAGAAAAGCTCCGCAAAATGACTGATGCCAAAATTATAAAAGCCTTTCAAATCAGAAATGTGAAGGGTATCGAATCCGGTGGTGGAAATGGTGAGAATAAGAAAATTGATAGGAAAATTGAACAGATCAATAATTCCTCTGCAGATATGGTTCTAATCGATTCCGGCCAGGGAACAGGGAAAGCCTTCAATTGGGAGATTTTGCAAAAAGTAACCCGTCCGTATTTTCTTGCAGGCGGAATAAATATTGAAAATATCGAAGAAGCAATACAGATATCTCCTTTTGCCATCGATGTCAGTTCTGGAATTGAAACAGGTGGCGTAAAGAATGAGGAGAAAATGAAAAAAATCGTAGCAGCTAAAAGGAGTAAACAATGACAGTATCAAAGGGAAGATTCGGAGTCCACGGTGGACAGTATATACCTGAAACTCTTATGAATGCAGTGATAGAGCTTGAGAAAGCCTATGATCATTATAAGAATGATCCAGAGTTTAATGCAGAGCTATCAGAACTGTTAAATGAGTATGCAGGAAGACCATCAAGACTTTACTATGCAAAAAAAATGACTAAAGATCTTGGCGGGGCAAAGATTTATCTAAAGCGTGAGGACTTAAATCATACCGGTTCCCATAAGATTAATAATGTTTTGGGTCAGGCACTTCTTGCAAAGAAGATGGGAAAAACCAGACTTATAGCTGAAACCGGTGCAGGACAGCACGGCGTTGCTACAGCAACCGCAGCAGCCCTTATGGGAATGGAATGTGTTGTTTTCATGGGAAAAGAGGACACAGAGAGACAGGCACTTAATGTCTACAGAATGCGCCTTCTTGGAGCTGAAGTAATACCTGTTACTTCAGGAACAGCAACCCTTAAGGATGCAGTATCAGAGGCTATGAGAGAGTGGACAACGAGAATTGATGATACTCATTATTGTCTTGGCTCCGTAATGGGACCTCATCCTTTTCCTACAATAGTCCGCGATTTTCAGTCAGTAATCTCAAAGGAAATCAAACAGCAGATTCTTGAAAAGGAAGGCAGACTTCCAAGCGCTGTTATTGCATGTGTAGGCGGCGGATCAAACGCCATCGGAAGCTTTTACAACTTTATCGAGGACGAGGGAGTAAGACTCATAGGCTGCGAAGCAGCAGGCCGCGGAATAGACACATTTGAGACAGCTGCAACAATAAATACCGGAAAGCTTGGGATTTTCCACGGAATGAAATCATATTTCTGCCAGGATGAATACGGACAGATAGCACCTGTTTACTCCATATCTGCAGGGCTTGATTACCCCGGAGTAGGTCCGGAACATGCTCATCTTCATGACATCGGAAGAGCGGAGTATGTACCTGTTACAGATGATGAAGCAGTTAATGCATTTGAATATTTATCCAAGACTGAGGGCATAATTCCTGCGATCGAGTCATCACACGCAGTAGCTCATGCGATTAAAATAGCACCGACAATGAGTAAGGACGACATAATTGTAATTACTATCTCAGGAAGAGGCGATAAGGACTGTGCAGCAATTGCCAGATACAGAGGGGAGGATATCCATGAGTAAAATAGCAGAGGCATTTAGCAACAAAAAGGCGTTCATACCATTTATAACCTGTGGTGATCCGGACCTTAACACAACCAGGAAAATCATAGGAGAGCTTGTGAAAAACGGAGCAGACCTTATTGAGCTTGGCATCCCTTTTTCAGATCCTACAGCCGAAGGTCCTGTGATTCAGGGCGCAAATATCAGAGCTTTGAAAAATGGAATAACTACTGACGACATTTTTGAGATGGTAAAGGAAGTCAGAAAAGATGTCACAATTCCAATGGTGTTTATGACCTATGCTAATGTGATCTTTTCCTATGGCATGGACAGATTCTTTGAGAAATGCAAGGAAATTGGGATGGATGGCGTTATTCTACCTGACGTTCCCTATGAAGAGAAGGAAGAATTTGAAGTCACAGCTTCTCAGTATGGAATTGATTTTATTTCAATGGTGGCACCTACCTCAGAGGAGAGAATTGCAACCATAGCTAAAGATGCAAAGGGTTTTATTTACATAGTTTCAAGTCTTGGCGTAACAGGAACAAGAACCAAAATAAACAGTAATGTAAAGGGACTTGTTGAAAAGATAAGAAAAGCTACTGATGTTCCCTGCGCAGTGGGCTTTGGAATCTCCACTCCTGAACAGGCATCAGAAATGGCAAGTATCTCTGACGGTGCAATCGTTGGGTCAGCAATTGTCCGAATTATTGAACAGTATGGAAAAGACGCACCAGCTCACGTTGGACAGTTTGTTAACAATATGAAGAGTGCGTATGCTTGATATTCTTTAGTGTAACAAGAGGAATAAAGACAATCTTTAGTGTAACAAGAGAAATAAAGACATTTTTTGATATAGCAATTGGAATAAAGTTTTTTTGTGTTGGCGTTGAAGGAGTCCCAATGTGACATTTACCGATTAAGACTCCCTTCGCGGGTACATCGTTACGATCTGTAATCAGTCAGGGCGCGAAGAAATTTGAAATAGACTGTGAGGATTGTAATAGAGTTTAGGGTAAGGATGAGTCCTTGAAGAAGAATGATACATTAGTGACTGACTATAAAATAACACATTTATATCAGCATTCAGTCTCATAAGACAATAACACTATAACAGACTGATCACTGACAGTATTTTTTTCTCGAAGAGGGAGTCTAATAAAAACAGGTACGCGAATAGACTGCATGGCAGGCATAAGTAAAAGGCCGCAGAGGGAGTCTATGGAAAGCAAGTACGCGAATAGACTGTATGGCAGGCATAAGTAAAAGGCCGCAGAGGGAGTCTATGGAACACAAAGTACACAAATAGACTGCATGGCAGGCCGAAATATTAGTCTGCAAGAATCGAAGATTTAATGCCGAGGAGTAACTACTATGGGGATATTACCTGAATTTAAAGACATACAGAAAATAGCTGCTAATGGGAAATACAATGTGATACCGGTCAGCTGTGAAATACTATCGGACTTCATTACACCTATAGAAGCCATGCGTATTTTAAAGAAAAAATCAGATCACGTTTATATGCTTGAATCTGCTCAGGCAAATGAATACTGGGGAAGATACACTTTCCTTGGATTTGAACCCAAAATGGATATAACTTGCATGGATGGGGTAATTAAGATAACGGATATAAATGGTGATACGAAAGAGATAAAAGGAGATCCTTCCGAATGTCTGCGCAGCATTTTGACAGAATATAAGAGTCCTAAGTTTTCATATCTTCCTACATTTACAGGAGGTATGGTTGGATATTTTTCCTATGATTACCTCGGTTACACAGAGCCTAGTGTCAGATGCAATGTTGAGGACAACGAAGGCTTTATGGACATGGACCTGATGCTGTTTGACAAGGTTATCGCCTTTGATAACACAAAGCAGAAAATAATTCTTATAGTAAACATGAAACTTGAGTCAGCTCAAAGCAGTGTAGAAGATGATAAAGATGTTGATGCTAATTGTAAGAAGTCTAAAGAAGAAATTGAAAGTGAAAATTGCCAGAATGTAGTAGATAAAACTGGTAATGCAAATGGTGCAAATTGCAATAATGCTATAGATGAAGCTGATAACGTAAATTTAGCAAATTACAAGAAAGCGATTGATGAGCTTAAAGAACTTTCTGATCTTTTACACAATGGGGAGAAGGACAGTGCACCAGCCGCAAAACTTCTTGAACCCATGAAGCCACTTTTTGAAAAAGAGCAGTACTGCCAGATGGTTGAGAAGGCAAAAAGGCACATATTTGAAGGCGATATTTTCCAGATAGTTTTATCTAATCGCTTTTCAGCGCCTTTTGAGGGAAGCCTCTTTGAAACTTACAGAGCACTGAGAACCATAAATCCATCACCATACATGTTCTATTTTTCAGGAACAGAGATGGAGGTAGCGGGGGCTTCACCAGAGACGCTGGTAAAGCTTGAAAATGGTGTGCTTCATACTTTTCCTTTGGCAGGCACACGTCCAAGAGGGGCGACGGAAGAAGAGGACAAGAGACTTGAAAAAGAGCTCCTTGCCGATGAAAAGGAGCTGGCAGAGCACAACATGCTTGTGGACCTTGGAAGAAATGATCTCGGAAAAATAAGTAAATTTGGAAGCGTTCAGGTTGAGAAGCTTCATTCAATTGAGAGGTATTCTCATGTTATGCATATCGGCTCAACCGTAAGAGGCGAGATTCGTGACGATAAGGATGCACTTGATGCCATATCTTCAGTTCTTCCTGCTGGAACTCTTTCAGGTGCTCCAAAGATTCGTGCATGCCAGATAATCGGCGAGCTTGAAAATAATAAGCGAGGCATCTATGGCGGAGCAATAGGCTACATAGACTTTACAGGCAACATGGACACCTGCATTGCCATAAGAATTGTTTATAAGAAAAACGGAAAAGTCTTTGTAAGAAGTGGTGCAGGAATTGTTGCAGACTCTGTTCCAGAGAAGGAATTTGAGGAATGCATGAATAAGGCAAGAGCTGCCATGAAAGCACTGGATGGAGAGGAATAATTATGATTTTACTTGTAGATAATTATGATAGCTTTTCCTATAATCTCTATCAGCTTATTGGGGAGATTATAACTGAGAAGCCAGGGACTGATGCTGTAAATGAGGCTGCAATTAAAGTGGATACTTCTGAAAATGAAGGTAAAGAAAATGATTTAGTATGCAAGGATGCATCTGACGTTGATATAAAAAAGAAAGATCCAAGTGGTGCAGCTAACAGAGAGATTAAGGTCATCAGAAATGATGAGCTTACGGTAGAAGAAATTGAGAAACTAGCACCTGAAAGAATTATTCTATCTCCCGGGCCCGGAAGACCTGAGGATGCCGGAGTATGTATTGATATTGTGAAGAAGCTTGGAAACAAGATTCCGATTTTGGGAGTCTGCCTTGGACATCAGGCTATCTGTGCAGCCCATGGTGCAACCGTAACCTATGCAAAACAGCTTATGCACGGCAAACAGTCAGATACAAAGCTTGATACATCCTGTCTCTTATTTAAGGATTGTCCTGAAATCACTCCTGTTGCAAGATATCACTCACTTGCTGCTGATGAGAGCACACTTCCGGAAGAACTCGCCGTAACCGCCAGCACCACAGAGGGCGAAGTAATGGCAGTAAAGCACATCAAGCATCCAATCTACGGTGTGCAATTCCATCCAGAATCAATCATGACTCCGGATGGAAAGAAGATGCTAAGAAATTTCATAGAAGCACTATCTGCGTGATGTACTTTAAAAGGCTATTAGAAGCAAAGTTGTTGCTTTTAATGGCTTTTTTCTTTTAAGTAGATATTTTTGCGGGAAATTAGCTATAATGCTGAAGAAAAAATATAGTAGATGGAGTCAATAAAGGACAAGTATGCGAATAGACTGACAGGTGAGCTATAGGAAATCGCCGCAGAGGGAGTCACAAATATTACAAGTATGCAAATGGACTGACAGGTAACCACAATGAAGTTCCCGCAGAGGGAGTCACAAATATAACAAGTACGCGAATAGACTGACAGGTGAGCCATAGAAAGC
>NZ_JNKH01000018.1:0-66507 GCF_000701985.1 Butyrivibrio sp. WCE2006
CGCCAGATGCATAAGGCTGGGTAGCCAAGTCCGGAAGGGATAAACGCTGAAGGCATCTAAGCGTGAAGCCCCCCTCAAGATGAGATATCCCTGCATTAGCAGTAAGACCCCTTAGAAACTATGAGGTAGATAGGCACAAGGTGTACGCACGGTAACGTGTTCAGCTGATGTGTACTAATAGGTCGAGGGCTTGTCCAATATGGATATAGAACGAAAAAAGCGGATCAAAGATGAAGTATTCAGTGTTCGGTTTTGAAGGTACGGAAGGTTTGTGAGAACTGCTTCCTTTGCAGCGATTACTGTGTAATTTCTGCCGTGTGGTTATAGTCACATGATGTACGTTTCAAACAGATCTTGGTATGCAAGCATCCCAGAGTCTGTTTGAACCGCACATAGTGCGGTTCAATTTTCCTCAATAGCTCAGTCGGTAGAGCATTCGGCTGTTAACCGAAGTGTCGTAGGTTCGAGTCCTACTTGGGGAGTTCGTTTAACGGAGTTAAACAAAAACATATCCTGTGAGGCAGGAAATATACGGCTCCGTGGTCAAGTGGTTAAGACATCGCCCTTTCACGGCGGTAACACGAGTTCGAGCCTCGTCGGAGTCATTACTATGGTGACTTAGCCAAGTGGTAAGGCGTGGGACTGCAACTCCCTGATCGTCGGTTCAAATCCGTCAGTCACCTTTAAAATAGTCTTAAATGCGTTAGCATTTAAGGCTTTATTTTTATATATGCATAATTTTTTTACAAATATATTTTATTGCGTTGTATAATTTATTTCATACAATATAAAAATTTACATAAGAAATTAAGGAGGGGTATTGGAAATGGAATCAATGGAAGATTTCAAGGATGAGATTGACAGATCTTTTAGACAGATTAAAGAAGGGGATATTTTAACAGGAACAGTAATTGGAGTTGAGGATACATATGTACTTCTTGACATTAAGTATTACACTCAGGGGATTATTAAAGCTGAGGATTTAAGTGATAATCCGAAGTTCAATATTAGAACAGATATATCAGTAGGAGATGAAGTATCTGCGACAGTTATTGCTACAGATGATGGAAATGGAAATATTCTCCTTTCAAAGAAAGAAGCAACACAGGTTCTAGCCTGGGACAAACTTAAGGAATTGCTTGAGAGTAAAGAGAATGTTACTGTTACAATCACAGAAGCAGTGAAGAGCGGTGTAGTATGTTTCCTTGAGGGAATCAGAGCGTTTATTCCTGCATCAAAGCTTTCTCTTAACTATGTGGATGAAGATGCATTAAATGATTTTGTGGGCAAGCAGATTGAAGTAAGAGTAATAACAGCAGATGAAAAGGATAAGAAACTTGTGCTTTCAGCCAGAGAGATTCTGCGTGAAAAAGCAGATGAAGAAAGAGCACAGAAGGTTTCAAATGTACAAGTTGGTCTGGTAACAGAGGGAACAGTTGAGAGTCTTCAGAATTATGGTGCTTTTATAAATCTTGGTAACGGACTTTCAGGATTAGTACATATTTCTCAGATTTCTAATCAGAGAATTGCTCATCCCAGTGCAGTTCTTAAGGTTGGAGATAAAGTAAAAGTAAAGGTAACTGCAATCAAGGATGGAAAACTCAGCCTGAGTATGAAGGCACTTCAGGATATTGCTGCGACCGAGATTACAGAAGAAAAGATCGAGTTTGAGAGTGAAGGTGAAGCAACAACATCTTTGGCAGATCTTTTAAAGAAGGCAGGTTTTTGATAATTACTGATTTTAAATAGCATATTGAACTCATTAAGTGAGGTGAATGTTATGGATGAAAAGATCAGAGAATTAAAAGAATTAGTTGATGGAAGTGATAATATAGTCTTCTTTGGGGGTGCAGGGGTTTCGACTGAGAGTGGAGTTCCTGACTTTAGAAGTGAAGATGGCTTATATCATCAACATTATAAATACCCACCGGAGCAAATGCTCAGTCACAGCTTTTATGTGCGAATGCCAGAGGAGTTTTTCAGATTCTATAAGGATAAACTTCTGGTAAAGGGGATTAAACCGAATAAAGCTCATTTAAAACTCGCAGAACTGGAGAAGCAGGGGAAACTTAAGGCTGTCATTACACAAAACATAGATGGGTTACATCAGGCTGCAGGAAGTAAAGAGGTTCTTGAGCTCCATGGCAGTGTCCACAGAAATTACTGTGAGAGATGTGGAAAATTCTATGATTTTGATTTTATGGCAGAGTGTGAAGGTGTTCCCTATTGCGAGTGTGGCGGCAGAATAAAGCCTGATGTTGTTTTGTATGAAGAAGGCCTCGATATGGATGTTATGAGCAAGGCAGTTAATTATATTGCCAATGCCGATGTCCTTATTATTGGGGGAACCTCTCTTGTTGTATATCCGGCTGCAGGCTTAATAGATTATTATCGTGGACATAAACTTGTATTAATAAATAAGCAGGCTACTACCAGAGATAGTCAGGCGGATCTTGTAATTCAGGGAGCTATTGGAGAGGTTCTTGATCAAATATAAGAATTTTCTATATTGAATATACAGCAATCTACTTCGTAATTTGTTTAAAGATGAGTAAGAGAGTACAAAGCAATCTACTTCGTAATTTGTCTAAAGATGAGCAAGACAGTACACAGTAATATGAGCAACTAATACAAGTTAAATACAGTTTTTTGACAGGGCTTCATTTATATGAAGCCCTGTATGTTGAGAAGTGAAAATATTGAAAACAATAGTCAGTCAATTTAAAAGAAATTCTGACTATCATAAAATGCTTCATTTTTGCTTGCAAGAATTTATATTTTGTGGTAAAGTCTATCTCTGTGATAATTTCCTTGTTACCGTACTGATCACGGTAGCCAGAGACCAAAAGGAGGTAAGAAAGCATGACAAAATATGAGTTAGCCGTTATCGTTAACGCAAAGATCGAAGACGACGCCAGAGCAGCTGCAGTTGACAAGTGCAAGGCTTTGATCGAGAGATTCGGCGGACAGATCACAAATGTTGATGAGTGGGGCAAGAAAAAGCTCGCTTATGAAATCGAGAAGATGAACGAAGGCTTCTACTATTTCATACAGTTTGACGCTGAGCCTACAGCTCCTGCAGATATTGAGAAGCGTGTCCGTATCGTCGATGGCGTCATTCGTTATTTGCTTGTTAAGCAGGACGAGGCCTAAATAGAAAAGGACGAGAAAAATATGAATAAAGTTATACTTATGGGACGTTTAACAAGAGATCCTGAGGTTAGATATTCTCAGGGGGAGAGTTCTCTTGCAATTGCAAGATATACACTTGCAGTAGACAGAAGATTCAGCAGAAACAACCAGGATGGCCAGACTGCAGATTTTATTAACTGCGTAGCTTTTGGCAAGAGTGGAGAGTTTGCTGAGAAGTACTTCAGAAAGGGAACTAAGATTGCCGTCACAGGTCGTATCCAGACTGGTAGCTATACCAATAAGGATGGCCAGAAAGTATACACTACTGAGGTAGTAGTTGAGGATCAGGAGTTTGCAGAGAGCAAAAATGCAAACGGTTCAAATTCCGGATTCTCAGGTAGCGCACCGGCACCGGCTTTTGATGCTCCTGTTAGCAGCAATGCAGGTGATGGTTTCATCAATCTTCCTGATGGAATTGATGAAGAGCTTCCGTTTAATTAATTGATTTAGGTTCATCTTTTTAGAAGATGATGTCAACTGAAATTCGATAAGGAGGTACCACAATGGCTTTCAATAAGTCTGATAGAACCGATTCTCCTGTAAGAAGAAAAGGTGGTATGCACAGAAGAAAGAAAGTTTGTGTTTTCTGTGGAAAAGACAACGTTATTGATTATAAAGATACAGCAAAGCTGAAGAAGTTTGTTTCTGAGAGTGGAAAGATTCTTCCCAGACGTATCACAGGTAACTGTGCTAAGCACCAGAGAGAGCTTACATCAGCTATCAAGCGTGCAAGACATCTTGCACTTATGCCTTACGAGGCAGAGTAACTTTTGTTACTTGAATAATCAAGATTTTTACTGTAAGACACTTTCCAGAAGTAATCTGGAAAGTGTCTTTTTTTCGGTTTTATGTTATTATTAAATGGTATATGGGCGAGTAGTCGCATTAGAGATGGAGAAACAGGTTATGCCGAAAACTAGGATTAAGTTAAAGGGAAAACTAAGAACATTTCTTCGTATTTTTATTTACCTTGGAATATTACTAGCATTTGTAGCGATTGCTGTGTTTACGGTTGATTTCACTGCAGGACTTATAGTGGCAGCTTTTGCAGCACTGTACTTTATGGCGGTCTTATATCTGGATTTTTATAATAAGCCGATCATAATGAATGAACTGGTAAGTTTTGCAACGGAATATGGCCAGATTCAGAGGCGGTTACTAAGGGAATTGGATCTTCCTTATGCCCTTCTGGATGATACTGGGAAAGTAATATGGACGAATGTAGCTTTTGAGAGAGCAACTCATCAGGAAAGAGGATTTAAAAAATCCATTTCGGTGCTTTTTCCGAGTATAACTCCGGAGAAGTTTCCGGTGGGTGATGAAGAAACTCATAATGATGTTGAGTTTGAGGGGAATTTTTATTCATTAAAAATGAGAAAAATTTCCCTTGAAGAAATGGCGGTAAATAGCGATATTATTGATGCTGAAGGATATGAGGGATATCTGATTGCGGTTTATCTGTTTGATGAGACAGCCCTTAGACTTGCAATAAATGAGGTGGATTCTCAGAGTCTTGCTGCCGGTCTGATTTACATTGATAACTATGACGAGGCGTTAGAGAGTGTTGAGGAAGTAAGAAGATCTCTTTTGACCGCTCTTATAGATAGAAAGATAAACAAGTATATAGCTACTTGTGATGGTATTGCTAAGAAGATTGAGAAAGATAAATATTTTGTTGTAATGCCTAAAAAGTCAGCTCAGTACATGAAAGAGGTGCGTTTTGATATCCTTGAGGATGTAAAGACGGTCAATATCGGTAATGAGATGGCTGTTACGCTTAGTATAGGTATTGGAGTAGATGGCCTTTCCTATGCGCAGAACTATGAGTTTGCAAGAAATGCAATAGATGTTGCACTTGGCAGAGGTGGAGACCAGGCGGTAGTCAAGACACCTGAAGAAATCATGTACTTTGGTGGTAAGAGCCAGAAGGTCGAGAAGAGTACCAGAGTTAAAGCCAGAGTTAAAGCACATGCACTTAAGGAAATCATCAACGGTAAGGATACAGTTATCGTCATGGGTCACAGACTTGGTGATGTGGACAGTTTCGGATCTTCCGTAGGTATTTACAGGATTGCCAAAACACTGGACAGAAGATGTCATATAGTTTTGAATGATGTGACAAATTCTATGAAGCCGCTGGTTGATCTTTTTAAGGATAATCCGGAATATGAATCCGATATGATCATTACAAATCAGCAGGCCATAGATATGGCAGGTAACAACGTGGTGCTGGTTGTAGTTGATGTAAATAAACCCAGCATAACAGAGTGTCCTGAGCTTTTGAAATTCTGTAAAACGATCGTTGTTCTGGATCATCACAGACAGGGCACAGAAGTTATAGAAAATGCGACTCTGTCATATGTTGAGCCTTATGCTTCCAGTGCTTGCGAGATGGTTTCAGAGATTCTGCAGTACATTGATGAAACAGTTAAGATTCGCGCGGAGGAAGCTGACAGTATGTATTCAGGAATTGTTGTTGATACAAATAATTTCATGAATAAGGCGGGTGTCAGAACATTCGAGGCTGCTGCATTTCTTAGAAGAAATGGTGCGGATGTCACACGTGTAAGGAAACTTTTCAGAGAGGATGCTACTGAATATAAGGCTAAGGCAGATGCGGTTGGTCAGGCTGAAATCTATCGAGGAGCTTATGCGATTTCAGTATGTTCGACTGAGGAGGTTCAGAGTCCTACGATTGTAGCAGCGCAGGCTGCTAATGAACTGCTTAATATCAAGGGTGTTAAGGCCAGCTTTACATTGACATCATATCAGAATCAGATTTATGTAAGCGCCAGATCAATAGATGAAGTAAATGTGCAGATTATTATGGAGAGACTTGGTGGCGGCGGACATATAAGTTCTGCAGGTTGTCAGTTTGAAGGCGTGAGCCTTGAAGAAGCTAAAAATATGATTAAAAGCCAGCTTGATAGCATGATTGAAGCAGGAGAACTGGCATAACGATAGAAAGAGGAGGATATTATGGAAGTAATATTACTGGAGGATGTTAAATCTCTTGGAAAAAAAGGAGATATAGTTAAAGTTAGTGACGGATATGCGTCAAACTTTATTTTACCTAAGAAGTTGGGAGTAGAGGCTACAAAAGCCAATCTTACTAACCTGAAAAATCATAAGGCTAAGGATGCCAGAGATGCGCAGGCATTACTTGAGAAGATGCAGGAATATGCCAAGGAGATAGAGAAAGTAACAGTTCGTCTTACAATGAAAGCAGGTGAGGGCGGAAGAGTATTCGGTTCAGTTTCTTCTAAGGAGATAGCAACTGAGGCTAAAAAGCAGTTTGGATTTGATATAGATAAGAAAAAGGTTCAGCTTTCAGAGCCTATCCGCACTTTTGGTACTACTGAAGTACCTGTAAAACTTCATCCTCAGGTTACTGCTACACTTAAGGTTTCTGTTACGGAGGCTTGATATGCCTGAAGAGAATATTATACAACGTACCATGCCCAACAGCCTTGAGGCAGAACAGTCCGTGGTTGGTTCGATGATCATTGATAAGGATGCAATTCAGGTTGCATCCGAGATTATTTCCGGGGATGATTTTTATAACAGACAGCTTGGAATGCTGTTTGAAGCCATGGTTGAACTCCACAAGGAAGGAACACCGGTAGATGGTATCACTTTGCAAAATCGTCTCAAGGAGAAAAATGCTCCGCCACAGGTCTATGATATGAACTATATTCTTGGTATGGCTGAGGCTGTGCCAACGTCTGCAAATGTGAAGTTCTATGCGGAGATTGTACATGAAAAGAGTAAGCTAAGAGAGCTTATACATTCCTGCGGAGATATTATAAATAATTGCTACAACGACAATATGGATCTTGCTGATCTTATGACAGATACGGAGAAAGAGATTTTTAGAATTACTCAGCTTAGAAACAGCGGAGAGTTTGTTCCGATCAGTGAAGTTGTTATGAATGCTCTGAATAAAATTGAGCAGGCAAGTAAGATGCAGGGTACCGTTACCGGTTTATCGACTGGCTTTACAGATCTCGATTATAGAACAGCAGGTTTTCAGCCTTCAGATCTGATTCTTATAGCGGCGCGTCCGTCTATGGGTAAGACGGCATTCGTTTTGAACATTGCGCAGCATATGGCATTCCATCAGGACAAAACAGTTGCAGTATTTTCTCTGGAAATGTCAAAGGAGCAGCTTGTAAATCGTTTGATGTCCATGGAATCGCATGTAGATTCCCAGCACATAAGAACCGGTAACATGACGGATATGGATTGGGAGAATCTGATAGAAAGTGCGGATCTTATCGGCAGGTCACATCTGATAATAGATGACACACCGGGTATATCGATTCAGGAGCTCCAGTCTAAATGCAGAAAATATAAAATGGAGCATAACCTTCACATAATTATGATCGACTATCTGCAGCTTATGAGTGGCAGTGGAAAAAGATCTGCGGAATCAAGACAGCAGGAGGTCTCTGAGATATCAAGAGCATTGAAGGCATTGGCCCGTGAGCTTAATGTTCCTGTAGTGGCATTGTCGCAGCTATCCCGAGCAGTAGAGTCAAGACCGGATCACAGACCGATGATGTCTGACCTTCGTGAGTCAGGTGCGATTGAGCAGGATGCCGACATGGTAATGTTTATTTATCGTGATGATTATTACAATAAAGATACGGATCGTAAGGGAATATCAGAGATAATTATAGCTAAACAGAGAAATGGTCCGATAGGAACGGTTGAGCTCGCATGGTTGCCCGAATTTACTAAGTTCGCAAATCTTGAGCCTTCAAGGAAGAATAATTTCGACGAGTAAAAATTAAATAAATCGAAGAATAAAATAATAAATAAAAAAGGTGCAGTTTCACGATTTAAAATCGGAAGCTGCACCTTTGTCATTTTACTTGTCTCAACCCTGAGAAATAGCAGAAACAGGGCACTGAGCTGCACATGAACCGCAATCGATGCATGTATCAGGATCGATGTTGAACTGAGTATCTCCCTGAGAAATAGCAGAAACAGGGCACTGACCTGCGCATGATCCGCAGCTGATGCAAGAATCACTAATAACGTATGCCATATTAAAAATCTCCTTCCTGAAATAAAAAGTTAGTAATAATTAAAACGATTGGAATTTGCCGTTTCCAATCTTTATCACCTACTACAACGAATATGATAATATAATTGAAAATATTTCGCAAGCAATTTAACGATAACTTTTATCAACGATTTGGTTGTTTATAAAAGATTTATTTTTTTTATTTTTTCGTAATTTTGTTTATAAAAATTATCAGTCTGATGTAGCTGCAAATGGCGTGATTTCGTTGACTTTGGTAAATCACAATGTTAGAATTTAAATTGCGCCTAGTGCGTACATTAGCGATTTTACGGCATAGGTGTGTAAAAGCTTAACATGCCTATCCTGAGAATCATTATTAATCTTATATTAGGTAGGAGGAATAAAAATGGCAAGAAACATGAAAACCATGGACGGCAACGAGGCTGCGGCTTATGCTTCATATGCATTTACCGAAGTTGCAGCCATGTACCCGATCACACCTTCATCAGTTATGCCTGAGCATGTTGATGAGTGGGCAACTGCCGGTAAGAAGAATATCTTCGGCCGCACAGTACAGATCACAGAAATGCAGTCAGAGGCAGGTGCAGCAGGTGCTGTACACGGATCTCTTGTAGCAGGTGCACTTACATCTACTTATACTGCATCACAGGGACTTCTTCTTATGATCCCTGACATCTACAAGGTAGCTGGTGAGCGTCTTCCCGGTGTGTTCAATGTATCAGCTCGTTGCGTAGCTTCACATGCGCTGAACATTTTCGGTGATCATTCTGACGTCTATGCATGTCGCCAGACAGGTGCAGCAATGCTCTGCAGCTCAAGCGTACAGGAGGTTATGGATCTTACACCTGTATCTTACATGGCTGCTATTGAGGGCAAGCTCCCCTTCATTAACTTCTTTGATGGTTTCCGTACATCACACGAAATCCAGAAGATCGAAGTTTGGGATTACAAGGATCTCGATGAGATGGTAAATCACGAGGCAATTGATGAGTTCAAGGCTAATGCTCTTAACCCGAATCATCCTCGTCAGATGGGTTCAGCTCAGAACCCTGATATCTTCTTCCAGGCAAGAGAAGCTTGCAACACAGGTTATGATGAGCTTCCTGCAATTGTTCAGAAGTACATGGACAAGGTTAATGCTAAGCTTGGAACAGATTACAAGCTCTTTAACTACTACGGAGATGCTAATGCTGAGACTATCATCATTGCTATGGGTTCCGTAAACGATACAATCGAAGAGACTATTGATTATCTTGCAAAGCAGGGTCAGAAGGTCGGTGTTGTAAAGGTTAGACTTTATCGTCCTTTCGATGCTAAGGCACTTGTTGATGTTATCCCTGCAAGCGTTAAGAGAATTGCAGTTCTTGACAGAACAAAGGAGCCCGGTTCTTACCGTGAGCCTCTTGCTCTTGATGTTATTGCAGCTCTTAAGGGCACAAAGTTTGAGTCAGTTCCTGTAATGTGTGGACGTTATGGTCTTGGTTCTAAGGATACAACTCCTGAGCAGATCGTTGCTGTTTACAACAATACAGATAAAGAGCAGTTTACAATCGGTATCAACGATGATGTAACACATCTTTCACTTGATGCAGGTGCTCCCCTTGTTACAACTCCTGAGGGAACAACAAACTGTAAGTTCTGGGGTCTTGGTGCTGATGGTACTGTTGGTGCTAACAAGAACTCTATCAAGATCATTGGTGATAACACAGATATGTATGCTCAGGCATACTTTGATTATGACTCTAAGAAGTCAGGCGGTGTTACAATGTCTCACCTTAGATTTGGTAAGACTCCTATCAAGTCAACTTACCTTATCAAGAAGGCTAACTTTGTAGCTTGCCACAATCCTTCATACATCCGCAAGTTCAACATGGTTCAGGAACTTGTTGATGGAGGTTCATTCCTTCTTAACTGCCCTTGGACAGTAGATCAGCTTGAGACTGAGATTCCCGGACAGGTTAAGAAGTTCATGTACGACCACAAGATCAACTTCTACATCATGAACGGTTCTAAGATCGGTGTTGAAGTAGGTATGGGTCCTACAAGAATTAACACAATCCTTCAGTCTGCATTCTTCAACATCACAAAGATCATTCCTGAAGAAGATGCTATCAAATTCATGAAGGATGCTGCTCAGAAGACATACGGCCGTAAGGGTGAAGATGTTGTTAAGAAGAACTGGGCTGCTATCGATGCCGGTGCTGATCCGAAGAACCTCATCAAGGTTGAGATTCCGGAGAGCTGGAAAGATGCTAAGGATGAAGGCCTTGAGTTCGTAGAAGCTAAGGGCGATCGTAAGGACGTTGTTGATTTCGTTAACAACATCCAGAGCAAGGTTAATTCTCAGGAAGGTAACACTCTTAAGGTTTCAGACCTTCTTCCTTATGTTGATGGTTCTACACCTAGTGGATCAGCTGCATTCGAGAAGAGAGGTATTGCAGTTAACGTTCCGAAGTGGGATGCTACAAAGTGCGTAGAGTGTGGTTTCTGCTCACTTGTTTGTCCTCACGCTGCAATCAGAACAGTTGCTCTTACAGATGAAGAAGTTGCTAACGCTCCTGAAGGACTTCAGACAAAGGATCTCAACGGAGTTCCCGGATACAAGTTCTCAGTTGTTATCTCTGCACTTGATTGTACAGGATGCGGCTCTTGTGCTAATGTCTGCGTAGGTAATAAGGCAGGCGAGACACTTAAGATGGGCGCTATCGCTGACAACAAGGATGAGCAGAAGTACTTCGACTATGCTGTTAAGACTCCTGTTAAGACAGAAGTTGTTGAGAAGCTTAAAGAGACAACAATCAGAGGTTCACAGTTCAAGCAGCCTCTCCTTGAGTTCTCAGGCGCTTGCGCAGGTTGTGGTGAGACACCTTATGTTAAGCTTGTTACTCAGCTCTTTGGTGACAGAATGTATGTTGCTAATGCTACAGGATGTACATCAATCTGGGGTAACTCCTCACCTTCAACACCTTACACAGTAAATGCTAAGGGTCAGGGTCCTGCATGGGATAACTCCCTGTTCGAAGATAACGCTGAGTTTGGTTTCGGTATGGTTCTTGCACAGAACGCACTCCGTGACGCTATTAAGGAGAAGGTAGAAGAGATCGTTGCAGCTGGCGGTTCTGCAAAGGATGCAGCTCAGAAGTATCTCGATACATTCACAAATGGCGCAACAAACACAGCTGCTACAGAAGAGCTCGTTGCTGCACTTGCAGGCGACAACTCAGATGCTGCTAAGTATGTTGTTAAGAATAAGGACTTTGCTGCTAAGAAGTCACAGTGGATCTTCGGTGGTGACGGATGGGCATTCGATATCGGATTCGGTGGTCTCGATCACGTACTTGCTTCCGGTAAGGATGTAAACGTTCTCGTTGTTAACACTGAGGTTTACTCAAATACAGGTGGACAGTCTTCTAAGGCTACTCCTACAGGTGCTGTTGCACAGTTCGCTGCAGGCGGTAAGGAAATCAAGCAGAAGGATCTTGCTTCTATCGCAATGAGCTATGGTTATGTATACGTTGCTCAGATCGCTATGGGTGCTGATATGAATCAGACACTTAAGGCAATTGCAGAGGCTGAGGCTTATCCGGGACCTTCACTTATCATCGCTTATGCTCCTTGTATCAACCAGGGTCTTAAGGCCGGCATGAACAAGGTTATGGACGAAGAGAAGAAGGCAGTTGCTACAGGATACTGGCATATGTTCAGATTCAATCCTGCTGCAGAGCAGAAGTTCTCACTTGACAGCAAGGCTCCTACAGAAGAGTATCAGGACTTCCTTGATGGTGAGGTTAGATACCTTTCACTCAAGCTCAAGAATCCTGAGAGAGCACAGAAGCTGTATGCTAAGTCTAAGGAGAACGCTCAGGAGCGTCTCGACTACCTGAACAAGCTTGTTACTCTTTACTCAAAGTAATTTGAGCAATTAGCTAATAAAATATAATTAAAGGCTTCGGAAAGAAATTTCCGGAGCCTTTTTTATTTAATAGGAATTTTCAGCACATATTCTATTGTTTTATAAAAAAAGGACCGCGCACTTAATTAGTACACAGTCCTTGGTGTTAAATCTGAGATAATTTCTGAATAGCGTCATCTTTAATGATTACAGTGTAGTGCTCATCCAGGAATTGTTCACTTATTGAATTGGATGACTCTGACTTGCCATATTCTGATAAAAGTGTGCAGAGCTTCTGAAGTGTAGCTGCTGATTCATTATCGGGATGAATCAGAAGATATATTTTTCCGTCAGAGTCGCTCTTATATAAAGTATTCCTCACAGACACAGAAATTCTGTTAAGTGAAGCAAATTGCATTACATCATGCATGGAACCAAATGAGAAAAGGAAAAATGGATCAACAGATGTTTTGCCAATGGTACCGCTTAACTTGGATTTTTGTGTACTTTCATTACCAAGTACCTGATCTATGAGCTCAGAATCAGTAGCAGATTCGTTTTTAATACGCTGGAAAAGATCCATGACATCTTCATCATTATCACTGCCTGGATCAGAACCTGAAACTTCACTCTGCAGTGATGGTGAGAAGTTTGCAAAACGAGTGTCAAGCTCCTCCGGATCTTCTACTTTAGTTATAATAAGAACAATGCACTCGGAATTTATCGGAACGGCTTCAATCATAAGCGGAATATCCTCCGCGTCAAATCCAAATTGATAATTCGCCTGCTGCATCATATCGCGAAACAGGTCTTTGGCTTTATCTGTTCCATATGCAAGTTCGCTTATCTTAAGCTCTCTGCTTGCAAGATCTTCCTTAGTAAGTGTGCATCGAATCTGATAATCATTAACGCGTTCGATTTTCATGCGATGCCCTCCATATAAAAATAGTTATGGTTATTAAATGTTAAATGAAACAACATCATGTGTCAATAGATGTATCGGTAAGTTTTTGAAAATTGTTGATGTAGATTATATTAAAATTCTGAGAGAAAATCCGGTCATAAAATAATAAAAAATGAAATAAAGGCTTGACAATGTTATTGAAGTGATATATATTACATACTCGTGGTGCCTCTGTAAAGAGTATCAGGGAGGAGGCATGCAACACAACAGTTTAATATTTTAAATGTTCCACAAGGTCTTTGTGGAATGTCTTACAAGATCAACCGAGTTTCTCGGAAGAAATCACAAAAAATACCTGTTTTTAATTTCTATATACTTATCAAACAAACAATTAATTAACTTGCAGGAATTATTTTGCGTAAAAAATGAAGTTTGTGATACAGCAGAGGCACCAGTGCCTGTTTGCGGCGAATTTCACTATTTTGATTTCTTTGATTCCCTTTTACAAAACTCAGACTTTGAAAGCAGCTTAGGAGATTATCACAAAGGTAAACCCTTATGTAACATAGCAATTACTCCTTTTGAATCTGAAGTTAGGTAAAATAGAATTTCAGTTAAAAATTTAAATACATGGAATATAAAAATGGCAGGCCCCACCGCCAAAGATGATATGCCGGAATAAGACACCAAATAATATCATCACAGGGAAGAAAGAAAATGTCTATAAATAGTAATCGCCGCAAGTGGCAAAATATAATAAGGCTACATTTCACTAGTTATGGGATTTGTGGTAAAATAATGGGCGATTGGAAGGAGTCGGCAATTAATGAAGAAAAAGATTAAACCGGTGATTTTCATAATCGCCCTTATTATAATTATTGGACTGATTTACGGAGGTCAGATTTTATATGAGCACTTTTCCTATTCAAGGGAGAAGGCAGATTTAAATGATTATTATAATCTGACAGATCCTACCCAGGCTGTTTTGTTTGTGGATGATGAGCTTAAGGAAGAGAAGGCAAGCTGTTTTAACGGGGCTTTCTATCTTGATTTCGATCTGGTAAAAGAATATGTAAGCAATAGATTTTACTTTGGAAAAGCTGATGGCATATTGGTTTATACAGGACCGAATGAAATATATACTTCTGGGATAGGCACAACCACAGTCACGACATCTGATGGCACTTCTGAGGACCTTGGATATACGGTATCCATGCTTGATGGAGATAGGCTTTATGTGGCTGTTCAATATCTTAGAAGATATACAGACATGTCATTTGAGAGCTATATGGATGAAGGGCCTGCAAGGATAAGGATCTTTACTGGCAAAGGAACTGAGGTACAGACAGGTACTCTGAAGAAATCCATTGCTATAAGAAAGCTTGGCGGAAGAAAAAGCGAAATAGTAGCTACGGTTCCGGCAGAGCAGGTTACTGTTGTAGAGCAGATGGAAGAATGGTCCAGAGTTGTTTCTTCAACGGGACATATCGGATATGTTGAGAATAAGAATCTAAAGGACATTGGGCCTACTATTTTAAGTGGTTCACCTGCTGAAATAGACCTTGGTGAGTATACTTCCATAAAAACTGATGGAAAAATCAATCTTGGATTCCATCCAATTGGCGGTATTGCAGGTAACGAGACCGTTTCAGGAGTTATAGAACAGGCAAAGAGTCTGAATATAATAGCGCCTACATGGTTTTCACTCTCTGATACTGAGGGCAATATTTCAAGCTATGCTACAAATGACTACATAACGACGGCTCATGCAAACGGATTACAGGTATGGGCAGTTGTTGACAACTTTAATAATGAAAACAGGCCTGAGACAGAAGCTGTATTATCAAGGGCATCATCACGTGCCAACCTTATCGCAAATCTTTTGCAGAAGCAGGCAGAGTATGGCTTCGAAGGAATAAATGTAGATTTTGAGCTTATCAGTGATAGTTATGCGGATTCTTATCTGGAGTTTTTGCGTGAGCTTTCTGTAGCATGCAGAAGGAATCATATCATTCTTTCAATAGATAATTATGTTCCAATGAATTTTAATGATTATTATGATCTGACGGAGCAGGGAATAATTTCTGACTACGTTATTATAATGGGATATGATGAGCACTACGCCGGATCTGAAGAGGCCGGGTCAGTGGCATCTATTGGATATGTTCAGAATGGTATAAACAAGGCACTTGAAGAAGTACCTGCTGACAAGCTTGTAAATGCTATACCTTTTTATGCAAGACTCTGGATTACAAGCGGAGGTGAGCTTTCCAGCAAAGCAATACATATGAGCGCACTAGCTAATATCATCTCAGAATATGGTATGGAGATGAAATGGGATGAAGAGACCTGCCAGAATTATGGAGAGGTTACTGCTTCAAACGGTGATTTCTATCAGCTGTGGAGTGAGGATGCAAGCTCAATAGAGACTAAGCTTAATGTTATGAAAAGCGCAAATATTGCAGGTGTAGCTGAATGGGCACTTGGATTTGAGTCTGCTGATATCTGGGATGTAATTGCGAATTACCTGAATTCCTGATACATAAGCAAATGGCAATTAAATTAGTTTTATATAGAAGAAGTAATAAATGGAAACAATAGTTGAGATAATTGATGAAAATAATATAGATGATAAAGCTCTTGCTGTTTTAAAGAAGGCAGGGGATATTCTTAAGAACGGAGGACTTGTAGCTTTTCCTACAGAAACTGTGTATGGACTTGGCGGGGATGCCCTTAATCCTGAGTCCTCAAAGAAGATTTACGCAGCAAAGGGCAGACCTTCTGATAATCCGCTTATAGTTCATGTGGCGGATATGGAGTCATTAAAGAAGATAGTTGATAATATTCCTGATGCAGCGTATAAGCTTGCTGATGTACTGTGGCCAGGACCTCTTACCATGATCATGAATAAATCGGATGCTGTTCCGTATGAGACTACAGGTGGTCTGAATACGGTTGCTATAAGAATGCCAAGTAATAAAATTGCTGCAGAACTGATCAGGCAGGCGGGAGGCTATATAGCAGCACCGAGTGCCAATATCTCGGGAAGACCAAGCCCCACTGAAGCTAAGTACTGTATTGAGGATCTTGACGGAAGAGTTGAGATGATAATTGATGGAGGTTCTGTAGGAATAGGACTTGAATCAACGATCATTGATCTTACTGTTGATACACCGATGATATTAAGACCCGGATATGTCACACAAAAAATGCTTGAGGATATACTTGGTGGTGTCAGCATTGATAAGACAATTCTTAGTGCAACCAGCGGAGTAAAGCCCAAAGCACCGGGAATGAAATACAGACATTACGCACCTAAGGGCGAGCTGACTATTGTGGAAGGTAAGCCTGAAGCAGTTACGGCATTTATAAATGAACAGACCGGGCAGCACAGCGCTAATGGAGAAAAATGTGGAGTTATAGCTACAACAGAGACTTTTTCTTTATACAAAGCTGATGTTGTAAAATGTGCCGGTGGCAGGGATGATGAAGAAGAGATAGCAAGAAATCTTTTCAGAATACTGAGAGAGTTTGATGATGAGAACGTGGACTGTATGTTTTCCGAAGCATTCGATGAGAATGGCATAGGACAGGCGATAATGAACAGGCTTTTAAAGGCAGCAGGACACAGAGTTATTAAGGTTTAAGTTATAAGGAAAACATAGGCTTTAATATAATAGTACATAATTCCTGAATGTATTTTTTATCTTACATTCAAGAAATATAAAAATACAGAGGAGTAGATGAAAAAATGATAGCATTAGGAAGTGACCATGGCGGATTTGACATTAAGCAGGTAGTAATTGAGCACCTGAAGGAGAGAGGAATTGAGTACAAGGATTTTGGTACTTATGATAAAAATTCCTGCGATTATCCTATTTTTGGTAAGGCAGCAGCAGAGGCTGTTGCAAGCGGTGAGTGTGAGAAAGGCATAGTAATATGCACAACAGGAATTGGCATTTCAATTGTGGCAAATAAGGTAAAGGGTGTACGCTGCGCACTTTGCAGTGAGCCTCACTCTGCAAGACTTACAAGAGAGCACAATGATGCTAATGTTCTGGCTATGGGTGGTGCACTTATCGGTCCCGATATGGCAATAGATATTGTTGATACTTTCCTTGATACAGAGTTTTCTGGTCTTGAGAAACACGTAAGGAGAATCTCCGAAATTTCTGATATGGAGCAGTAATTGCACTTGTTATTAGAGCCTAGTACCGTCCATGAACGCAGTGAGTGGGTAACGGTACTGGCATCCGAACGGACTATGTCAGATAATAAACTATCGTTATTAGAGGAGGAGAAAGGGGATGAGAGTATGAAAAGAGAAGATTACATATCCTGGGATGAGTATTTCATGGGTGTTGCAAAGCTTGCTGCCATGAGATCCAAAGATCCCAATACTCAGGTTGGAACCTGCATTGTGAGTCAGGATAATAAAATTTTGTCCATGGGTTACAATGGATTTCCTATTGGATGTGATGATGATATTTTTCCCTGGGAGAGAGATGGCGAAGATGAGCTTGCAACAAAATACCCCTTTGTTACTCACAGCGAGCTCAATGCAATCTTAAATTACAGGGGCGGAAGCTTAGATGGTGCAAAACTTTATGTATCGCTGTTTCCTTGTAATGAATGTGCTAAGGCAATCATTCAGGCAGGAATAAAAGAAGTTGTTTATGACAGCGATAAGTACAGCACATCTGCAGCCACAAGGGCTTCAAAGAAAATGTTTGATGCTGCAGGAGTAAAGTATACGGCCTATAGCAGAACAGGAAAAAATATTCATATAGAGATTTGATAGAGGAAGTGTTGTGAAAAGGTATTGGGGAAGATGTTTAAAACTCCTTACGCTGGGGCTTTCGCTGACGCTTTGTATAAATGCCGGAGGCGCTCCTGTTAAGGTTCATGCAACCGAAGAAACAAAAAAAGCGTTGGAAGAAGCAAAAGACAAACTTAGTAAAACTAAGGATCAGTTAAGCGAGACCAAGGATCAACTAAGTGAAACCAAAGATCAGCTGGATGATAAAAAAGAGGACATTTCTACAATGCATAAGGAAAAGAGTGTCCTTGAGAACAAGCTTAGTGATCTTAATGATCAGTTAAGCGAAGTCAGCAGTAATCTCTCTGATCTCGAGGATCAGATTGATAAAAAGGAAGATGAGATCACGCTTACACAGGAAGAGCTTGCGCAGGCAATAATTACCAGGGATGAGCAGTACGCTGCCATGAAAAAGCGCGTTATGTTTATCTATGAGAAGCAGAACTTTATGCTTCATGATATGCTTGCTAATGTGGGAAGCTTTGCTAACTTTTTGAATCACACTAATTATGTTGCATCTCTTTCAGCTTATGACAGAAAGATGCTGGAGCAATATAAAGAGACCTGCGTAAATATTGATGCCAAGGAAAAGGAACTGCAATCAGAGAAGACACAGCTTGATGAATATAAAGTCGAGGTTAAGGCGGAGCAGAGCAGAGTATCCGGGCTTGTAAGTAAAACCAGTGGAAGTATAAATGAATATAAACAGAATATTTCTAATGCTGAGTCTGAAGCAAAGGACATAGAAAATCAGGCAAGAGAATATGAGGATCAGGCTAAAGAATACGAAGCACAGATGGAATCTCAGAATGCTGACGTTAAAGCTCTTGAAGCAAAGCTTGCAGAAGAAATCAGATTATCAAAGCTGGCTGCAAAGTCAAAGTGGAGAAATATATCTGAGGTGACATTTGCTGAAGGAGACAGGTATCTTTTGGCAAATCTGATTTATTGTGAGGCCGGGGCAGAACCATATGAAGGAAAAGTTGCTGTCGGCGCAGTTGTTATTAACAGAGTACTTAGTTCTGTGTATCCTGACACAGTGGTTGGAGTCATTTATCAGTCAGGTCAGTTTTCTCCTGTGGGAAGCGGACGCCTTGCTCTGGCACTTGCCAATGGAAGTGCTACAGAGGCCTGCTATCAGGCTGCTGATGCTGCAATGAGCGGCGCAACAAATGTAGGAAATTGTGTATATTTCAGAACACCGATTCCGGGGTTAAGCGGAATAAATATTGGCGGACATGTATTCTACTGATCTTTATATGAGCAGATCTAGGTATTGCACAAGCTTAGCGGGAGCCATGCAAGTCAACTTGGCGTGGTGTTTTCAAGATTAGCCGGGCTTGTAATGTGATTATTCGAAGAAAGCGCTTTAATTATCGGTGCTTCAAGCGCAGAGATGCTGTTTTCATAAATGGCATCCATGAGGTCGCCAAGCGAATTAAGCGCTTTTTTTAGTTGATGTTCATCAATCAGATGCTGCTCAAAAGCATCAGATAGTTCATCCAGATCAAGAATACGTATCTTTCCATCGGGATAGATCACAACATCTGCAAGAAGGTCTAATGTCAGAACAGAGTTTTCCTCAGGTCCCTTCTGGTAGTCTACAATATCACAATACCAGTACATTAAAGTGGAATCGTAACGGTAAAACTTACTTATCTTGTAGCCACGCTTCAAATAATAGCATGAATAGCCATGGGATAAATCAGAGCGTGGGTGGATGGCTTCCCATGCAGTGACAATGGTGTTATCATCACATTGCAGGATTTTATCATTTTTAAGTAGAACACATTCATTTGGAATTAAACGCTTACGGTAAAGAACAGGGTAACTCATCATTCCCCCAATCTGCGCATCTTGCGCTGCTAATATCGTTAGAAGTTAGAAAAATATTACCGCGATGAGTGTAAGAAGTCAATGAAATTAAAGGATAGGATTTATAATGAAGAACGCTATCTTTAAAAGTATATATACAATTATTGTTTTTGTAGTATCTGTTTTTCTCATAGGACATTTTACTAACGTAGAAACCGTAGATATGACTGCCGAGATGGGAAAGGCTACATTTCCTACAGTAACCTTTGATTTAAATGGCAGAGAGGTCAATATGCTCCACGGTTATGCCACAGAAATGGAAGTGGCACACATGAGAGGAGAGATAATCACCACCAGTGCATCAAGAGGTGTTTCATTTAAGCTCAATACCTATGGAGAAGCGGTCACAAACCTTAAATTTGAGGTCAGACAGGTTTCAGGTAACAGCCTTGTAGAGAATTCTGATATTACTGATGTGACAACAGACGGAGATATTATCAGCGGAAAATTCCAGATAAAGGATCTGATAGATGCCGGGAAAGAGTATATGCTTGTAATTCTGGCTGATGTTAATGGGAAGACAGCACGCTATTATACCAGAGTTATATGGCCTGAAAATCAGGATTCCTATCATCCTGAGGAAGCAATTTCGTTTGCTTTGAATTTTTCAAATAAAAGTTTTGATAAAGCCGGTGCCTCAGAGGAATTATCCAAGTATATGGAATCTAATTCAGAGGGGGATAATTCATCCTTTAGTCATGTCACAATAAATAGCAGTTATGATCAGCTTACATGGGGGAATCTTAACATAACAAACCATACTGAGCCTAGGGTTATGGTTCGCGATATTCAGCCTCAGACATCTATTATTGGTCTTGAGTATCAGGTGACCCAGAAGACTGAGGATGGATCTGAGAAAATCTATAACATAGAGGAAGCATATAGAATCAGATATACCTCTGACAGAATATATCTGCTTAATTTTGACAGAACCATGAACTATATATTTAATGCGGATATATCGGATATCACTGATAATGTGATAAGTCTTTGGATTACTGATCCTAACGTGAGTGTTAAGGAAAGTGATGGCGGTAGCATATTTGCTTTTATCAGTGAAGGAAGACTCTATGTTTATAACAGCAATGAAAACAAGATTGCTCTGGTATTTGGATTCTACGATGAAGAGAATAATGATGAGAGGGACACCTTTAAAGGGAATACCATTCACATATTAAGTGTTGATGAAGCTGGAAATGTAGAATTCGCAGTATCCGGATACATGAATCGTGGAGAGCATGAAGGCTGTGTCGGAAATGCTATATACAAATATGACTCTCAGTTAAATACCATAGAAGAAATGGTTTTTGTACCATCTACTCTTCATCAGGATATTGTGAGGGCTTATTCGGAAGGCGTCCTTTATGTAAGTAAGGGCGGGGAGCTTTTCATTAGAATAGACGGCGATGTTTACATGATAGACCTTGAACAGAGAGGCCAGAAGAAGATAATTGAAAACCTTTCTGAGGACAGATATTCGCAGTCGGATTCAGGAAGTATCATAGCATGGCAGGATGAGAGTAAAAAATCTGTGCAGATAATGAACCTGAGTACTCAGATTCAGTCAGAGATAAAGGCTGATGCAGGAGATCTTGTCAGGGTTCTTGGATTTATGGGTGAGGATCTGGTTTACGGAATGGTCCATGAGTCGGATGTGCATATGGACCGCATGGGAACCACGGTCTATGGAATGTACAGCATTCATATTGTGGATAGTGAAGGAAATGTTCTGGAAAACTACAGCCCACCGCAGGGAGTTGTCACTAATATATCGATAGAGGATAACCTTATAAGGCTTTCCCGTGCACAATGGAATGATGGAAGTGGCCTGTATGAGGAACTGATAGATGATCAGATCATGAATACATTGAAAAAAGAGGTGGGAAGTAATTTCATCTCTGTAGCAGCTACGGAAAATTATAAGAATATAACGCAGATAAGTGTTAAGAGCAATATAAAGACAAAATCATTGATCCTGCAGACGCCTAATATGACATTGTATGAGGGAAGTCGCGAGGTTGAAATAAAATCGGACAGAGATTTTGAAAGTGAACCTTACTACTTTGTATATGGCATGTATGGTCTTATAAATGTATATGATAATCCTGCGGATGCGGTGAACGGCGCATATAATGCACCGGGTGTTGTGACTAATGATGAGAACCAGTATGTATGGGTAAGGGGAAATCTTCTGACATCTAATCAGATTATGTACATAACAAATCTTGCTGAGAATTATGAAAACATGACGGCTGAAGATTCCACAAGCGTTTGCCTTGATATGATCCTGCAGCACAAGGGAATTAGTGTTAATGCTAAATCAATGCTTGAACAGGGAGAATCTGTAGTAGATATTCTGAAGAATAATCTTGTAGGGGCAAGAGTGCTTGAGCTTGATGGATGTCCTATGGAAGCGATGTTGTATTACGTTAATCAGGATATTCCGGTTATGGCTACATTAAATGATGGAAACAGTATCCTTATCATTGGATTCAACGACCTTAATACGGTTCTTCTTGAACCTTCTACAGGACAGGTTTATAAGCTTGGACGTGGGGATACTACTTCATTACTTGAGAATAATGGTAATCACTTTATAACCTATCTGCCGGGAATCTCAAATTAAGAGATTCTTGAAATAAAAACTAATAAATAAGCTCCACCATGCTTGATAAAATCTTGCCTGGTGGAGCTTATTTGTTAATTCTGAGTATCGAGTTCGCCCTTCTTGTAACGAGCGATAATGCTGTTGATACGTTCTACCGGATTGAGGAGATCACTGATAGAAGCATCGTGGTTCAGTGTATCAATAAGGTAAGCGATATACTTACTCATATCACAGCTGATGTACCATTCACGTGAGAGAAGCTCAGGTGTCTGATAAATCAGGTTGGTTGTGAGCACTCTGTCGATAAGACCTTCTTCATAAGCCTGATCGAATTTCTCAAGACCGCTTGTGAAAAGACCAAAGGTAGCAAATGCGTAGATATGTGCTGCCTTTCTCTGTTTAAGAGCCTTAGCTACGTCAAAGATACTCTCACCTGAGGAAATCATATCATCAACAATTACAACATCCTTACCCTCAACTGAGGTTCCAAGGAATTCGTGGGACACGATAGGATTTCTTCCATCAACAACCTGTGTATAATCGCGTCTCTTATAGAACATACCAACATCCAAGCCCATAACACTGGCAAGATAGATTGCACGTCCCATACCACCTTCATCGGGAGAAATAACCATCATATGGTCTGAATCAATCTGGAGACCTTTGATGTTGCGGAGCAGTGCCTTAATGAACTGATATGTTGTACGAACGGTTTCAAAACCATTTAACGGAATAGCATTCTGAACTCTGGGATCATGTGCATCGAATGTGATGATATTATCGACACCCATGCTTACGAGCTCCTGAAGAGCAATTGCACAGTCAAGAGATTCTCTTGATGTACGCTTGTGCTGACGACTCTCATAGAGGAAAGGCATTATAACAGTAATTCTTCTTGCCTTACCACCTACGGCAGCAATTATTCTCTTAAGATCCTGATAGTGATCATCAGGAGACATGTGATTTTCTTTTCCAAAAAGTGAATAAGTTAAAGAGTGGTTGCAAACATCAACCATAAGATATAAGTCGTCACCTCTGACAGATTGTTTGATGACACCCTTTGCTTCGCCGCTTCCAAATCTTGGTACTTCAGCGTTCAAAAGGTATGAGGGACGTTCATAACCGGTAAAAGCAAGACTTCCTTTGTGCTCGTTTTCGCGTTCCTGACGCCATTTAACAAGGTAATAGTCTACCTTTTCCCCTAGTGTCTCACATCCTTTAAGTGGAATAATTCCAAGTGAACCAACAGGAATAGTTTCAAGGTTGCGTTTTTCTTCTCTTCTTGGCATTGCCAAAATTCCTCACTTTCTATACTGTACCTTTTTCATAATGCGAATATCCTTACCGGTCAGCTTGCATAGATGATATGAGCTGGCAATTCTTGAGGATACACGCTCAGAGTACATGGACTTTATATCATCCAATGAAAAATTGGTGGTGATAATGGTAGATTTATTCCGGTTCAAACGCTCATTAATGCAAGTGAAAAGCTGGGGAATAGATGTGTTAGTAACATGCTCTGTCCCCAGATCATCGATAATGAGCAGATCTGTATTATAAAGGTCATCATATAAGGCCCTGAGCTCTTCTGATTTTCTAAAATCGAAGGTATTAGACTGAATCAGTGAAAAGAGCGAAGCTGCGCTAAAATACAGTACTGAGTGCCCCATATCAAGGATCTCTTTAGCTATACAGATTGAAAGGAACGATTTACCAGTACCAACTGTACCATAAAAGAGCAGATTTGGGTATAAAGTTTCAAAATTCTTAATAAAATCTTTCGAAGTTTTAACTGCACCACGAAAACGCTCCAGATCCTCGCCCTGATAATATGCATCAGACATCAGACTGAAATTTGCATTCTCTGCAAGTTTGTTTATATTTGACTGAGCATAAAGACGCTCAATGATTTTCTGTTTGAAGCATACACATTTTTCGTTATTTACGTAGCCGGTATCTTTACAGATAGGGCAGTCGTACTGCATTTGAAGGTAATCCGGTGACAGACCTGCTTCCTTTAAAAGGCTTCTTTTCCTGGAAGTAATCTCTGCAAGCTGTTTGTGGAGATCATTTCTGTCGAGCTTTTCTCCGCTCAAAAGACGTCTTCCGAAAGCAGCACTGCATTTTCCGGTCTCCTGTTCCAGATCAAGATATCCGGGAACATGCTCCTCTACATATTTAATACGCTTTGATAGTTCACTTCTTCTAAGGGTGCGCACTCTTTCATAGTCGTGCATGATTTCATCGTATTGTGTATTTGTCAAAGCCATACCGGGTCCCTCGTGATTTTAAACTGTTTAATTATCCAAAAGCTGCTGCTCGATGCTTGAAAGGTTATAATCATTTTGCTTAAACTGATGGAAACGACTGCTTGACTTCACAGAGTCTGCCTTTTTGGATATCTCTGCCTTGGCAGTATCTCTGCCAAATGCGGAGTCGAGAGCCTTAACATCTGCAAGAGTCTTGACGCCTTCCTTATACCAGCTCTTTAAAATTCCATCGCAGTACTGCAGGCGCTTAACCTGAGTCTGAAGAACAGTTCTTCTGCAGGCTTCAGTTATTATTGAAAGAGAAAAACCGTATTCTCCCTGCCATCTGTCAAAATACTGTAATTCAGCGGGAGTAGGAGCATTTTGCATACCGAGCTCTTTCATAATCTGATAAGCAGCTCTGTTTGCAGTGTTTTCCTGTGTGGCCTGAGATGTTGTTTTTATTCCTTTTTCATGCCAAGCCATAGCTACTCTGCGGACATAATCAAAGTCCTTTTTGCCCATGCTTGCGCAATGCTGTAAAAGGTAATCAAGAAGATCCTCTGAGAAGCCAAGATCATCCTGTATATAATAGATGGTTTTAATCTCATTGGGATTTAATGTGCGTCCAAAATACTGCTCTGCAACAAAGAGCATCTGAGGATTCTCCTTGTGCTCGGGTTTCTTGGCTACAGGCTTTTTTACAACAGAGTATCTTGGCTGCTCGTTTGGAATTGTAGCAGTTAAGTCCGGTGTATTATTAATACGTACTGAATGAAGGTTTGTAACCTTTGAAGGTTTCTTGGGCACAATATCCTGCATATGAATGCCGACAAGCTGTCCTATGGCATCGTATTCAAGACCGATCAGTCCGAGATTTTCCCAGTATGAGAGTGCACGCTGAACGTCCTTTTCTGTGTAGTTAAATTTATCTGCAAGGTCAGAGACACTTGTTGCAGTCCCTGAACACATCATACGAAGAAGATAAAGGTAAACCTTTATCTCTGCATCGTTTGCATCTGAAAGATATTCATCTATAAATATATTGGAAATTGATGTCATAGACATTATTGAATTCTGATTGATAGTAACTCGCCCCATCATGTGCTTTCTTCACCCACTTTTTTCATATTTTTTTTATAATTCTCTCTAATTCGTTTTGAATTATACACAAAAAAAATATGTATGCAAATGGGTAAAATGACGATAAAAATCCAGACTACGACTGGGTTTCGGGATTTTGGACCCTCTGTGGACATTGTGGATAACGTGGATTATTGTAGCAAAAAATAAATGGAAAACCGCCAAATCACTAGAAAGTTTCCAAGTGATATTGGCGGAAGTTATCCACATGAAATTTCAATTAAATTGTATAAGGTGTAAGTGGATAGCGTGGAAAATCATAGACCTAAAAGGTCATTAGCGATATCTACGACATTCCCTGCCCCCATAGTTATCAACATGTCATCCTTCGTGCAATTTTGCAGAAGAAATTTTTCTATCTCGTCAAATGACGGAAAATAATAGCATTCATGACCTAAAGATTCGATTTTTTCCTTTAATGTCCTTGAACTGATGCCAAGATTATCGGTCTCTCTTGCCGCATAGATGTCTGCAAGGACAATCTTATCAGCAGGAAGAAGTGCTTTTGCAAAGTTATCCATAAGAGCTTTGGTCCTTGTGAAGGTGTGTGGCTGGAATACAACCCAAAGCTTCTTGTGAGGATAGTTACCTGCTGCATTTAATGTAGCAGAGATCTCGGTCGGATGGTGAGCGTAATCATCGATGATGGTGAGGCCATCTACAGTACCCCTGTATTCAAAACGCCTGCCTGTTCCGGTAAAGGAGCATAAGCCTGATTTAATAGCGGCTTTGGGAATCTCAAATACATCGGCAGCCGCCGCTGCAGCCATGGCGTTGCTGATATTGTGTTTGCCCGGAACTTTAAGTGAGATATCAAAACCGTCGGAATTCTTCCTATTAATATGGAACGAAGCGTTTCCAAAATCATCATATGTAATATCAGTGGGATAATAGTCAAATTCATCTGAAAAACCATAGGTTTTTATTTTGCAGGTAAGGCCTTTTGTGAGCTCTGACAAATTGGGAATCTCACCATTTATTACAAGAGTACCGTTTTCCGGAAGCAGCTTGGCAAACTTGTGAAAAGAATTCCTGATATCATCAAGGTCCTTGAAAAAGTCCAAATGATCCGCATCAATATTTAATATGATGCCTACACCAGGGAAAAAGCTCAGGAAGCTGTTAGTGTACTCGCAAGCTTCCGTAACAAAATATTTAGAACCACCGATTCTGAAATTGCCGCCGATGTCCTTTAATACTCCGCCGATTGAAATTGTAGGATCAAGATTGCCTTCAAGCATGATCTTGGAAATCATTCCGGTAGTAGTTGTCTTGCCGTGAGTTCCGGAAACTGCAACAGGAAGATAGTAATGCTTCATTATCTGTCCAAGGAGCTCTGCTCTTGTAAGCATAGGGATAGAGAGCTCTTTAGCTTTGATAAATTCGGGATTATCAGGATGTATTGCTGCTGTGTACACAACAAGATCAGGCGTTTTAGCTGCTTCGAGATTCTCAGACTTTTGACCTATGAAAACCTTTATTCCGGCATTCTCAAGTGATCTGGTTGCATCTGATTCTGAGCGGTCAGAACCGCTTACAGTAAAACCCCGATCCTTAAGAACCATCGCCAAACCACTCATGGAAACACCGCCGATTCCGATAAAATATGCATTTATTGGATTATCAAAATTAATCTGATACATGTCGTTCCTTTCTGAATTATGTTTAATATAAAAGATGTATGGGGCAAAAGTAAATTTTACCCATTACTGATGACTGATGATACGAATTGCTTTGCTTCTTTGAAACTCTCGCAATTCTAGAACATTCGGAATCCGCTAATTTACTGCGTAAATTGCTACTTCGTCATGTTTTGCGGGTCAGGAGTCATGATGCGATTTATGCAAGCATAATCGCATTATGACCTTTTGACACTATCATCATATGTACAAATATACCTAAAAGATACTACTAACATTTTGTTATGTCAAAGTTTGAAAAAACTCCTAAACACTAGGAAAAAAAGGCGACTATTTTTGTAAATTCGTTCACTTTAAATATCTTATGTGATATACTTTAATTGGTAGTTTTTTGAGGTGGGTTTTTTAAATCTGCTAATAATAACCTGTAATATTATTATATGACAACGAGGTCTTAGCATGATAAAAAAAGAAATGATTGCCATGTTATTGGCGGGGGGTCAGGGCAGCAGATTGGGCGTTCTGACGTCAAAGATGGCAAAGCCAGCAGTTTCATTTGGCGGTAAATACCGCATCATCGATTTCCCATTAAGTAACTGTATCAACTCGGGAGTAGATACGGTGGGTGTACTTACACAGTACAGACCACTGCGCCTTAATTCGCATATTGGTATAGGTATTCCGTGGGATCTTGACCGTAATATCGGTGGAGTGACAATTCTTCCTCCTTATGAGAAGAGTGCCAACAGTGAATGGTACACCGGTACGGCTAATGCAATTTTCCAGAATCTTGAGTACATGGAGAATTACCATCCTGATTATGTGCTCATCCTTTCGGGTGATCATATTTACAAGATGGACTATGAGACTATGCTTGATTTCCATAAGGCAAACGGTGCAGATGTTACCATTGCAGTTATGCCTGTTCCGATTGAGGAAGCAAGCAGATTCGGTATCATGATCACTGATGAAGACAGGAAGATTGTAGACTTTGAGGAAAAACCTGAGAAGCCTCGTTCAAATCTTGCATCCATGGGAATCTATATTTTCTCCTGGGAAGCTTTGAAGGAAGCGCTCATTACAAATCAGGATCAGCCCGGACTTGATTTTGGTAAGCATATTATTCCTTATTGTAAGGAAAAAGGACAATCACTTTATGCTTATGAATTTGACGGCTACTGGAAGGATGTAGGAACACTTACATCTTACTGGGAAGCAAATATGGAGTTGATCGATATTGTTCCCGAATTCAACCTTTACGAAGAGTATTGGAAGATTTATACAAGGAATGAAGTACAGCCGCCGCAGTATCTCGGACCTGAGAGCTCAACCTCCAGAAGTATTATCGGAGAGGGTTCAGAGATTTACGGAGAGGTTCATAATTCAGTAATCGGCTGCGGTGTTAAGATTGGAAAAGGAACAGTAGTAAGCCATTCCATCATAATGAACGGAACAGAGATTGGTGAAAACTGTAATATTGAGAAGGCTGTAATTGCCGAGCAGGTTAAGATTGGAAACAATGTTAAGCTTGGTGAGGGCGATGAGGTTCAGAATGAGACCAAGCCCGGAATTTACAGAGATGGAATCGTAACTATCGGAGAGAAAACAGTTATTCCTAATGGTGTAACAGTTGGTAAGAACACAATGATCTCCGGTGTAACTACCGATGCAGACTATCCTAACGGAGTTTTGGATAGCGGAAGAACATTAGATAAGGCAGGTGATAGGTAGTGAGAGCGATTGGAATTATTCTTGCCGGAGGCGGCAGCAATCGTATGCATGAGCTTTCAAAAAACAGAGCAGTGTGTGCAATGCCGGTAGCCGGATTTTACAGAAGTATAGATTTTGCATTAAGTAATATGACAAACTCCCACATTCAGACAGTGGCAGTTTTCACACAGTATAACGCAGGTAGTTTGAATACTCATCTTTCTTCATCAAAGTGGTGGGATTTCGGACGTAAGCAGGGAGGATTATATGTTTTCACTCCCGCTGCAAAGGCCAACGGTAACCTCTGGTACAGAGGAACAGCCGATGCGATTGCACAGAACCTCAGCTTTTTAAAGAGCTGTCATGAGCCGTATGTTGTTATCACATCCGGTGACTGTGTATACAAGATGGATTATAACAAGCTCCTTGAGTATCATATTTCAAAGCAGGCTGATATCACGGTTGTCTGCAAGGATGTTGCAGCAGATATAGATACTGAGAGATTTGGTACTATCAGAATGAACGAGGAGAGCCGCATTGAGGAATTTGAAGAGAAGCCGGTAGTGGCAAGATCAAACACAATTTCCTGCGGTATATATGTAATCAGACGCAGACAGTTAATAGAGCTTATTGAGAAGGCGCAGACAGAAGAGAGATTTGACTTCGTTAGGGATATCCTGGTTCGTTACAAGGATATGAAGAGAATCTACGGTTACAAGATCAAGACCTACTGGAACAACATCGCGTCAGTTGAGGATTATTTCCGTACAAATATGGATTTCCTCAAACCTGAGGTAAGGAATTACTTCTTTAATGAGTATCCGGGTGTTTACACAAAGGTTATTGACCTTCCACCTGCAAAATATAATGTTGGTGTCAAGGTTTCCAACAGTCTCATTTCCAGTGGATGTATTATCAACGGAATGGTTGAGGATTCAGTGATCTTCAAGGGTGCATTTATCGGTAATAATTGCTATATCAAGAATTCAATTATTCTGAACGATGTTTATATCGGAGATAATACACACATTGAGAATTGTATTGTGGAGAGCCACGGTACTATACAGGCTAATTCCTATTACAAAGGAGAGAATGATATTAAGGTAGTAGTAGAGAACAACGAGAGATATGTGATCTGAAATAAATAGTATTGCAATGTAATCTGTATTCATTATGTATAGTAACAAACAACAAAAAGGGGGATATATCGAATGAATATTACAGATGTTCGTGTCAGAAAAGTAGCAAAGCAGGGAAAGATGCGTGCAATAGTTTCTATCACGCTGGATAATGAATTTGTCGTTCATGATATCAAGGTGATAGAGGGCGACAAGGGTTTGTTTATCGCAATGCCCAGCAAGAAGTCAGTAGATGGAGAGTATCGTGATATTGCCCATCCGATTAATTCTGATACACGTAGATTGTTGCAGGATACAATTCTTAAAGCCTATGATGAGGCTTCAGATGAAATAATCGATTCAAGACCGGTTGCAGAGGAGCAGGCACCTGCAGGAGTAGGAAGTTTGTTCTAATGACAATTCAGAATGTGTTATATTATATGGGGAGTGACGTTTTCGTCGCTCCCCATATTTAATGTAAGGCTTAGTATCAGGATAGCGATATTTTCTTTATAATAAGCTTTACGGAATTAAGCGGGTAAGCAAGAAGATTCAGGCTTACCGGTAAGATTGCATAGCGAGGTATATATGTATTTAATAGCAGGACTTGGAAATCCCGAGAAGAGATATAACGCCACAAGGCATAATGTTGGATTTGGCGTGATAGATGTTTTATCAGAAAAATATGATATAGACTTAACAGAGATGAAATTTAAAGGAATGTATGGAAAAGGAAGAATAGGAAGTGAAAAGGTGATTCTCCTTAAACCTCTTACATATATGAATTTAAGCGGAGAGTCTATAAGACCGGTTGCGGATTATTTTAAGATTGATACAAAGAGCGAGCTTATTGTTATATCAGATGACATAGATCTTGATCCCGGACGTATCAGAGTCCGTCCTGGCGGAAGTGCAGGTGGTCACAATGGATTAAAGAATATTATTGCACAGCTTGGACATGATGAGTTTTCAAGAGTAAGAGTCGGGGTTGGAAAAAAGCCACCCAGAATTGATCTTGCGGACTGGGTTCTTGGTCATTTTGACAAGGAGGACACAGCATATGTCATGGAAGCAATGGAACATGCTGCAGATGCCGTAAAAACAATTATGGAAGAAGATGTAAATGCAGCTATGAATAAGTGGAACGGTGTTAAGCCGGAATAAGAGGTCATTATGAGAGCCATAGAAGCGCCCCTTCAGGAGCTGGAGGCATTCCAAAAAATAAATAAATATCTTGAAAAGCCTTTTGCATGTGCGGAGGTCTCCGGATGTATGGATTCGCAAAAGCTACATTTTATAGCAGGACTTGCTCAGGATTTTAAATACAGAATAATTGTGACTTATAGTGATATCCGGGTTAAGGAGATATGCGAGGACTATAGATTTTATGACAGGAATGTTACTGTCTATCCTGCAAAGGATCTGATTTTTTATCAGGCAGACATTCATTCAAATGATATAGTCAGGGAGCGCATAAAGTGCTTGAGACGCCTTATAGAGGGACGACCTGTTACGGTAGTCACGACTTTTTCGAGCCTTATGACACCTCAGATTCCTATTGATGTCATAAGGGATAATGTTCTGAAGATAGATAAAAGAAAACCGGTAGATGAGAGAGAAATAGCTAAAACTCTTTCCAAAATCGGATATAACAGAGTATATCAGGTAGGCGCACCCGGAGAGTTTTCAGTGCGCGGAGATATCATAGATGTATTTGATCTCACAGAGGAAAATCCCTATCGTATTGAACTCTGGGGAGATGAAGTTGAGAATATCAGAAGCTTTGACATTATGACCCAAAGGTCTATAGATAAGCTGGAATCCATAGAGATTTATCCTGCGGCGGAAATTATCTTAACAGATGATGAAAAGAAGCAGGGGCTTAAGAAAATGGAGAGCGAAGTAAAGCTCGTCTATCAGAAGCTCAGGGATGAGTTTAAGACAGAAGCTGCTCACAGGATAAAGACCTCCTTTGAGGAATTAAAGGAGGAACTTACTGAACTGGAGCTTGAGGTAAATCTTGAGAGCTATATCAGATACTTTTATGACAAGACGGTTACATTCCAGGAACTATTCCCGGCAGGAAAATCCTGTATTTTCATAGATGAACCACTGCATGTACTTGAGCATGCGTCAGCGGTGGAGAATGAATTCAGGGAGAGCATGATTCACAGATCTGAGAACGGGTATGCACTTCCTACTCAGATGGACCTTCTGTATTCTGCGGATGAATGTATTGCCAGGATGAAGAGCACCAGAAGGGTGATGGTTTCAGCACTTTCTGCTCCTGAGGGACTAAATAAGTTTGAGCCTGAGGAGAAGGTGGAGGTACATGCCAGAAGTATAGCTCCTTATAATAACAGCTTTGAATCACTGGTTCATGACCTGAAGGGCTTTGTGAAAAAGGGTTATCGGGTACTTATTTTATCCGGATCCAGAACAAGGGCAAAGCGAATTGTTGAGGATCTGCGGGATCAGAATGTGACAGCTTTTTATAGTGAAAATCCCATGAGAGAGCTGGAATCCGGTGAGATAATGACATATTATGGCAGGATTTTAAAGGGATTTGAATATACTGATCTGAAATTTGCGGTTATTTCAGAAAGCGATATTTTCACAGAACATAAAAAGAAGAAAAGAAGGAGTTCAAAATCCAAGTACAGCGGCGAGAAGATATCAGGATTCTCAGACCTTACTGTTGGGGATTATGTTGTACATGAGGATCATGGCCTCGGTATTTACAAAGGAATTGAGAAGATAGAAACAGACAACGTTGTCAGAGACTACATTAAGATAAGTTATGCTGACGGCGGGAATCTGTACGTCCTTGCAACGGGCTTAAATGTTATACAGAAATACGCAAGCGGTGATGCAGGTGCCGATGGTAAGAGCAGAAAACCCAAATTAAACAAGCTTGGAACCGGTGACTGGAAGAGGACTAAGAACAAGGTAAGAACTGCAGTAGAAGAAATTGCAGACGATCTTGTGGAGCTGTATGCCAAAAGACAAAACAGCAATGGATTCCAGTTCAGCAAGGATACAGTATGGCAGCAGGAATTCGAAGATGCCTTTCCTTTTGATGAGACAGAGGATCAGCTGACTGCCATAGCCGATACAAAAGACGATATGGAATCGGCAAGGATTATGGACAGGCTTGTCTGTGGTGATGTGGGATTCGGCAAAACAGAGATTGCAATCCGTGCGGCATTTAAGGCAGTGCAGGATGGGAAGCAGGTTGCCATATTAGTACCTACCACTATACTTGCTCAGCAGCATTACAACACTTTTACAGAGAGGATGAAGGACTTCCCTGTAAGAGTGGATATGATGTCAAGATTCCGCACCTCATCTGAACAGAAAAAGACGGTAGAGGATCTGAGAAAAGGGCTGGTTGATGTTGTAATAGGAACCCACAGACTTTTATCCAAGGATGTTACCTATAAGGATCTTGGTCTTCTTGTGGTGGATGAGGAGCAGAGATTCGGAGTTACACATAAGGAAAAAATCAAAAAGCTCAAGGAAAATGTGGATGTATTAACGCTGTCTGCAACACCTATACCGAGAACCCTTCATATGTCACTGGTTGGAATAAGGGATATGAGCGTGCTTGAAGAAGCGCCTATGGACAGACAGCCGATTCAGACCTTTGTCTGTGAATACAATGACGAGATGGTGAGAGAAGCTATTTCCAGAGAGGTGGCAAGAGGAGGTCAGGTTTATTACGTTTACAACAGAGTAAATGATATAGCTGATGTGGCAGCAAGGATTCAGAAGCTGGTTCCGGAAGTTAACGTATCCTTTGCCCATGGACAGATGAAGGAGTCGGAACTTGAGAAAATCATGTATGACTTCATCGACGGCGAGATAAACGTACTTGTATCAACTACTATCATAGAGACCGGGCTTGATATATCCAATGCTAATACCATGATCATTCATGACTCTGATCAGATGGGACTTTCCCAGCTCTATCAGCTCAGAGGACGTGTCGGAAGATCAAACAGAACAGCCTATGCTTTTCTTATGTACAAGAGAAACAAGATGCTTCGTGAGGTTGCTGAGAAGCGACTATCTGCAATAAGAGAGTTTACAGATCTTGGCTCAGGCTTTAAGATAGCAATGCGTGACCTTGAGATACGAGGTGCCGGTAATCTTTTGGGAAAAAGCCAGTCGGGACATATGGCATCTGTTGGTTACGACCTTTATTGCAAGATGCTTGGAGAGGCGGTTCGAAGGAAAAAGGGCGAAGAGACAGATGCACTTTTGGAGGACTTCTCGACAAGTGTTGATATAGATGTTGATGCATTTATTCCCAGTGATTATATAGTGAATGAGGAACAAAAACTTGAGATCTACAAGCGCATCGCAGGCATAGAAAATGAAGGAGACCGCGATGATATGAGAGATGAGCTGCGAGACAGGTTCGGTGATATACCTGAGTCAGTTGATAATCTCATAAGGATATCTCTTGTCAGGGAAAAGGCTCACAAACTATACATCCTGGAGATAAAGGGTGGAAACGGAGAGCTTGCAATCAAGATGAACAATAATGCGAGACTTAAGGCTGAAAACATTCCGGCATTTATTGCTGCGTGTGATGAGAAAATAACCTTCAGACCTGCTTCGTATCCGTTGTTTTTGTATAAATATACTAAGGATAATAATCCTGCAAAGGCAGAAAGACAGCTTCTGCAGGATGTGGAAGAGATTGTTGAAAAGATGGAAGTATTATCTGAGGATAGAAAAAGATAATACTCTTCGGATATGTTTTGATCCGGAGGATGAAAAAAGAAAAGGGAAGATATATAGCATGGACGAGATACAGATTGTTAATGAGAGATACATTACGCAGCTACGTGAACGGGTTGAGAGAAAGCTTGGGGAGAGCGATGGAACCTGTGAGATACTTCATGATGCACTTAAAAATGTAAGGGAACCTGTTGCTGATCCCAAGGTGGTTTATCAGGGAGAACCCGGAGCCTATAGCGAGATGGCTGCCATAGATTTCTTTGGAAAAGGAGTAAGAAGTCAGGGGCTTCTTCATTTTGAGGATACCTTTGAGGCAATAAAGCAGGGAGAAGCTGACTACGCTGTACTTCCGATTGAAAACTCCTCCACAGGTGCCATAAGGCAGGTGTATGATCTGCTGGCTCAGTACCAGTGCTATATGGTTGGCGAAACGACAGTCAGAGTAAAGCATAACCTCATGGTACTTCCGGATGCCGATATCTCGGATATCAAAACCGTCTTTTCTCATGAGCAGGGTATTTTCCAGTGTGAGCAGTTCTTAAATGAGCACAGAGACTGGGAAAGGGTTCCTCAGGCTGATACGGCGGGGAGTGCAAGACTGGTTTCCGAGCTTGGCGATAAAAGCAAAGCTGCGATCTGTTCTTCAAGAGCTGCCGAAATCTACGGACTTAAAATAATAAGGGAAGGTATAAATACCAACAGAACAAATACCACAAGATTTGTAGTTGTATCTCCCATGATGGAGCTGAGAGAAGGAAGAGATAAAATCTGCATCAGCTTCAGAACAGAGCATAAGGCAGGTGCTCTTCATGAGGCACTTACAGTGTTCAGAATATACGGCCTGAATCTGGTGAGGCTGGAATCAAGACCCATACCGGAGCAGAAATGGCAATATATGTTTTTTGCTGAATTTACAGGAGATTTGATGTCTACCGATATGAATCGCGTGGTGGAAGCACTTATGTGTACAGTTACTGATATCAGGATATTTGGAAACTTTGTGGAAAATCTTGAGTAATATAAGGCTGCTGATTAAGTCTGTATCCGGGTAGTGATGATACAGACTTTTTTCATATTATAGGAAATTTATTCGGATTTCCTGTAAGATGGAAAACACTCCGCGAGTGCGCGAGGATTTTGCAAGCTAAAGCTTGCGCGCACCAGCGCGCAAAGAGTCGCGAGCGACTCTTTGTTCTGTTAAGCGATTCTTTGGTGCATTTTCTTGTTTGCATTAAAGAAGTCATGTTATATTAGTGAAATAGAATTTCTACTTTCCGATTTTTAACTAAGAAAAAATAACACCAACGAGGAAGATATTGTATGTGTGGAATAGCTGGACTTATTAAGTTCCGTGGCGATGCAGAAGATAATATCCGGAAAATGAATGAGCGTATGCTGCACAGAGGTCCGGATGATGAGGGAACCTTCATAAGTGAAAACGGGGAAGTGGCGCTTGGACACAGGCGCCTTTCTATTGTGGACTTGTCCAAGAATGGTGCACAGCCTATGGTCAGCCATTCAGGAAGAATGGTAATGGTTTACAATGGGGAAATCTACAATAATAAGGATGTTAAGCAAAGGCTCATAAATGATGGCTATGCCAAAGAGTCAGATTTTCGAGGAAGCTCTGATACGGAGGTTTTGCTTGAAGCCATTGAATATTATGGAATGAAAGAGGCTCTTTCTTTGTGTAAGGGTATGTTTGGTATTGCGGTATATGACAAGGATACTCAGACAGTGACTCTGGCAAGGGACAGAGTCGGCGAGAAGCCTTTATATTATGGAAAAGTTGCAGGAGCATTTGCTTTTGCCTCTGACCTTGGATGTCTTCGAGTGATCGAAGGTTTTGATAATGCCATTAACACAGATGTTCTTGATATATATTTTACAGAAGGGTATATACCTGCGCCTTACACTATCTACAAGGATATAAATAAACTTGAGGCAGGGACTATTCTTACTATTGATGTAAAGACACTTACAACTACTGAAACGGTATACTGGTCCATGAAGGAAGTTGCGAAGAAGGGCCAGAATAATATCTTTACAGGAACCAGAAAGGAAGCAGCAGACGAACTGGAGAGACTCTTAAAAGAGTCCATTAAAGATCAGATGGTGGCTGATGTTCCCGTTGGAGCTTTTCTTTCAGCAGGTATTGATTCAAGTACGATAGTGGCGCTCATGCAGGAATTGCAGCCCGGAAAGGTCAGAACCTTCACGATCGGCATGGAGGATAAGGCTTTTAATGAAGCTGTATACGCTGGCGAGATTGCGAAGCATCTCGGGACAAAGCACACGGAGCTTTATATTACAGAGAAAGATGCAAAAGCAGTTATTCCAAAGCTTGCAAATATGTTTGCGGAACCTTTTGCTGACTCATCACAGATTCCGACATATCTCGTAAGTAAGATGACAAGGGATCATGTGACGGTATCGCTCAGCGGTGATGGCGGAGATGAGCTGTTTTGCGGATATACATCCTATGAATCAATAAGCAGAATCTGGGGTAAGATGCACGGTATTCCATATCCTGTGAGAAAAGCTGCAAGTGCACTTGTTCTTGCATCACCTTTGTCAAAGAAAGAAATCTACAGGATAAAGGGTACTATTCTTGGGGCAGAGGGACCGGTTGAACTTCACAGAATGGAGCATGAGACAGATCCTCTTACAAAGAAAATTGCACTCAAAAAAGGAACCCTTCCATATAAATACACTGAACTTAAAAATGGATTTTTAAGCGAAGTCAATCATGAGACGATGCTGATGGATATGCTTGTATATCATCCGGATGATATACTTGTTAAGGTTGACAGAACAGCAATGGCTGTTTCCTTAGAAACCCGTGTGCCTATGCTTGATAAGGATGTTGTGGAGTTTGCCTGGACACTTCCTATAGACTATCTGAGGGAAGGCAATGTTGGGAAACAGGTACTGAGAGATGTCTTATATCGCTACGTTCCAAAGCAGATGATGGAGCGCCCGAAGAAAGGATTCTCTATCCCGATCGATAAATGGCTTTTGGACAGCGACCTTCGCGAATGGGCAGAGGGACTCCTTGATAAGGAGAAGATCAGGCAGCAGGGCATTCTTGACCCTGATGTTGTTGAGAAAATCTGGACTGATTATACAGAGAATGGAATTTATCGAATTCAGATCTGGTATATTCTTATGTTCCAGCAATGGTATGAAGAGGAATTTTTGAGGTAATTATGATAGGCGCTGAATTTATTAAGGGGTATGGGCTTGGAAACCAGCTTTTTTTCTATGTCACAACCAGATGTCTGGCTGAGGAAAAAGGTGTCCCCTTTGGATTTGTAAATCCCGGTCAGGTGGGAAATGTATTCCACTCAAATAAGGGAATGTATTTCATGGATATCGATCTTGGTATAGAGATTCCAAGGGAGGATATGGAGAAATATCATATTTTTCATGAGCAGGATGACAGACTGTATATGGGGAATTCCGTCCATGATATGACAAACGGATGTTATATTTCAGGTGCGGACGCAAGGCTCTTTGAAATTGAAGATAATACGCTTATATACGGTAATCTTCAGGATCAGTCGTATTTTGAGAAATACAGGGATAAAATCAGGGACTGGCTTCATGTAAAAGAGGAGGCTGAGTCCTATGAATATACTGCCGATGATCTTTGTATCATCAATATGAGAGGCGGCGAGTACGCAAATGCACCGGAGCTTTTTCTTGATAGAAGCTACTGGCTAAATGCTATTAAGAATATGAAAAAAATAAATCCGAAGATGAGATTTATGGTGGTCACTGAGGACGAAGAGGCTGCCAGGAAGGTTCTTCCTGAGTATGAGTGCCACCATTTTGATATGGGCAAGGACTATGTCACCATAAAGAATGCAAGATATCTTATTTTGTCCAATTCTTCTTTTGCCATGATGCCGGTGATGTCCAGCACGGAATTAAAGAAGGCCATAGCTCCCAAATACTGGGCAAGGCACAATGTTTCAGACGGATTCTGGTCATCAGAGCAGAATATTTACAGCTTTTTGACCTACCAGGATAAAAAGGGAGAACTGTTTACGGCTGAAGACTGCAGAGCAGAGCTGGAGGAATATAAAAAGAAATCCGCACTGTATAAAAGGAGAAACATAAAACCGAACGGGTTTGTTACCTTTTTCCAGAATATCAGGAGAAAGCTGATATATGGAAGATTTTTTCTTCTGAAGATATTACGTTCTCTGGAGAGAAGATGCGGAATAATAAAGGTTTATGGAAATGAATGATAGTAAAAAGAAGCTGAGGCTTCCAAATGTAACGATTGCAGCGATGACAAGCGTTGACATATATGAAACAGTACAGGCTATGAAATATAGCATGCGGGATATAGAGTTTGGTGATGCGGTACTTATAACTGACAAGAAGCCGTTTTATCTGCCAAAGGACATAAGGTTCAGCTATACCACAAAGCTTGATAACATCGATAAATTCAACTATAAAATGGTCTATGAGCTGGGAAGGCATATTAAGACTGACTATGTGCTCATAGTACATGCCGATGGTTTTGTTATTCATCCTGAGAACTGGTCGGATGAATTTTTGAAATATGATTATATAGGCTCACCCTGGCCGCTTCCCACAAATGATTACGCTTACAGGGACAGTAATGGAGAGATATGCAGGGTTGGAAACAGCGTATCCATCAGGTCAAAGAGGCTGCTGGAGTATCCTGTAAAGCATCATCTTGAATGGCGCAAGGTCTATGATGGTTTTTATAATGAGGATGTATTTTTATGCTGCCTTAATAAAAATGAGATGGAGGCTCACGGACTTAAGTGGGCACCTATTGAGACAGCGGTGAAATTTGGAAGAGAGCATCCTCTTCCTGAAAATAAGGGGATTGAGCCCTTTGTATTCCATAAGTGGTGGGGTGAAAATAAGGATTACCCTAAGTTCTACAGCCCGGATAAGAGATTAAAGCATATGATTACAGCACTGTTTTTCTGGCGAAGATCTGATAAATGGAAGAGGGAGCACAATATTACATGAAGTTTTCAGTGATCATTCCTGTTCATAATGCTGAAAAGTACATAGAAGAGTCAGTTTTGTCTGCGCTTGGTCAGAGGCTTCCGGAGCAAACTTCAATAGAGATACTGCTTATTGAAAATGGATCAGATGACAATAGCGCCGGAATATGTGATAAATTTGCCGGTGATAATGATGCTGTATTTAGTTTTCATATAGGAAAGGCATCTGCCTATGAGGCAAGGCAGGAGGGTATAAGAAAAGCCACGGGAGAGTGGCTTATTTTCATGGATGCTGATGATAAGGCCTGTGAAAATCTTGTAAGTGATCTTGCAGAAGCAGTAGATATGTATGATAAAAAGGGGGTAACTCCTGATGTGATCCTATATAATGCGGCAGAGCTTGATACACCTAAGCAAAAGATGTTTAAATTCCCGTTTTTAGAAAATAAAGTATACGGGCCTACTGAAAAGAAGGATTTTTACAGACTTATGTGCTGCGGAGATTCACTTAATGCAATGTGGAATAAGTGCCTTGGAAGAGACCTTGCCTATGATATTGTCCTGGGAGATGAGGAGATGAGACTTAATCATGGAGAGGATCTTCTCCAGACTGCAAAGATAATTGATAGAGCAAAGGGTATTGCATATCTTGACCGCATACTGTATCTTTACAGAATAAATGAGGAAGGTTTGACAGGCTCCTATCACCCGGAGTTTATAAATAATCAGGCAAGGGCCTGGGAGGTTTTTGATATCTATGCAGATAAGTGGTGCAAGGGTGAATATGCAGATATCATCAGGCAAAGAAAAAGCCTTACCTGTACGATCGGGCTAAAAAAGCTCTTGTATTCGGAGCTTCAAGTTTCTGATATTAAGAGGAGACTCAAAGAAATGATGAGTTCCGGTTTTTATATTGAATATGCAAAGGGAGAACTTCCCAAATGGGCTCCGGAGGAAGATGTTTTTGTGCATTCTCTTCAGATGGCAAATAATCCCGGAAGAGCTCTTATGTTTTCCTGCAGAAAGCATAAATTAAAGTCTTTTATTAAAGCGAGGATCAGGAAAAATGGTATATGATTGCATCCCATTTTTTAATGAGGTGGACATATTAAAGTTAAGGCTGAACATACTCAGTCCTTATGTAGATAAATTTATAATTGAAGAAGCAACGATGACTTTTTCCGGCGAGGAAAAGGAGCTTTGCTTTGAAAAGAATAAGGAACAGTTCAGTGAGTTCCTGGACAGAATTGAGTATGTGGTAGTAACTGATACTCCTAAGGAAGCTCTTACTCACGAAAGGGATTATTTTCAGAAAAATCATCTGATCGAGGGGCTTCAGAAGGTGGGAGCAACAGGTGATGATGTGATTCTTTTTGGGGATGCTGATGAGATACCCAATCCGAAAGTACTTAAAAATATAATCGATAACTTTGATAAGACAAAGGTTTATCATCTGGCTCAGAGAAATTTTTACGCTTTCTTTAATATGGAGGAAAAATCCGGCAAGCTTTTATCGATTACCGGTGATTTCCCAAACATCCCGGATTCTGAGAGAAAGTGGCTTGGAACCAAGGTTACATCAATTGACAACATTCCAAAGGAAGGAATGGTAAGGTTAAGAGATCTGGTGCCAGTGGATGACAAACGCTCAATCAGGGTTGAGGATGGAGGCTGGCATTTTGGATACATGGGAGGTCAGCACGAGGATAATCCTGCAAAGAGGATTGGAGTAAAGGTTAAGGCTGCAGCACACCAGGAATACAATGACAGGGAAATACTGGCAGAGACCATGGATCGTCTGGTTCTTGGCCAGGATATATTTGGAAGAGATGCAAAATTCGAAAGAGTTGAAATAGATGAAACTTACCCGGAGTATTTGAGAGAGCATATTGGGGAATATGATTATCTTGTGATGCCTGTGATCACACCGTTTTCAAGGCTTTACCATAAGATTGATATCACAGCCGGGAGATTTTGCAGAAAAGCTTATCACAAGCTGAGGAGGATGCTTAAGTAACTGTATTTGGAACAACTGTAAATGGTTTTGTCCGGAGGAGGATTATGAGTACAAATTTATCTGCCAGGATGTCTGCACTTAGAGTCTCGCCTACCACAGCACTTTTTTCCAAGGTGGAGGAGATGAAAAAAAGGGGCGAAGACATCGTTTCGCTTAATGTGGGAGAACCTGATTTCCCAACGCCTGATAATATTAAGGAGGCGGGAATAAGGGCCATCAATGAAGATTTTACAAAGTATACTGCCGGAAACGGTATAGCGCCTCTTAGGGAGGCTATAATAAATAAGCTCAGTAAGGACAATGGTGTCACTTATGAGACTAATGAGGTTGCTGTCATGGTCGGTGCCAAGCAGGCACTTTTTGCTGCGCTCTGCGCTGTGGCCGGTGAGGGTGATGAAGTTATTGTCCCCACACCCTGCTATGTAAGCTATCCTGATATGATAACTCTCGCAGGTGCAAAGCCTGTTCTTGTTAATAGAAATTCTGATTTTTCACTTGATCTTAAAGCCATTGAGGATGCTTGTAATGAGCATACAAAGGCTGTTATAATATGCACTCCCGACAATCCGACAGGAAGGGTTTACACCGAGGATGAGCTGAGGGAGCTTGCAAGTATTGCCGTCCGCAAGGACATCTTTATTATTTCCGATGAAATCTATGAAAAAATAATATTTGGAGAGAATCGTCACTTCAGCATATCTTCTATAGAAGGAATGAAGGACAGGACCATTGTTGTTAATGGGTTTTCAAAGACCTATTCCATGACCGGCTGGCGCCTTGGATATGTATGCGGAAGAAAAGACGTGATCGCCAATTCGGTAAAGGTTCAGAGTCAGACAACCACTACACCGCCCAGTATTTCACAGTATGCGGGAGTCGAAGCCTTAAACGGGCCCCAGGACTCTGTGCAGAGGATGGTTGCTGAATTCCAGAAGAGAAGAGACTATGTGCAGGAGAGGCTTAAGGCTATTCCGGGAGTTATCTGTCAGGATATCCAGGGGGCATTTTATGCATTCTTCGATATAAGCGCTTTTCTGGGAAAAGAATATGAAGGGGCCGGATTGATAGAAAAGGATACAGATCTTTGCGAATATCTTTTGGAGAAATATCATGTGGCTGCAATGCCTGGAAGTGCCTATTTTGCGCCCGGATTCGTGAGAATTTCGTTTGCCTCATCCATGGAGGCGCTTAAAATGGCGCTTGACAGAATAGAAGCAGGCCTAAAAGCGCATAAATGTTGACTTTTAGAGAAAACTGTACTAAACTCAAAAACGTAATGATAAATTTGCAAAAACGCTAAGGATGTGTCCTTGAGGAAAGAGAGGGAGATATGGCTGAAAACAAGTTGAGAGAAGCAGCTTTAAAGCCGATTGCAACTATTAAGAAACCGGTAATTGCTGCAGAAAAGAAAGAAGAAGTAAAAGAAGCACCTAAGGCTGAAGTTAAGAAAGATGAGTCAAAGGCAGCTGAAAAGAAGAGTGCAGCAAAGAAGACTACTGCAAAGAAGACTGCAGAAAAGAAAACTACAGCCAAGAAGACAGAAACTGTAACTAAGGAAGAACCTAAGGCAGCAGCAAAGAAGCCTGCAACAAAGAAAGCAGCAGCTACAAAGACTGCTACAGCAAAGAAGGAAGAGCCTAAGAAGGAGACAGCAAAGAAAGAGCCTGCTAAGAAGGCTACAGCTGCTAAGACACCTGATACAAAGACAAATGTTGTTCTTCAGTATGCTGATAAGAGTGTTACTTATGACACATTTGTAGAGAATGCCAAGAATGTATGGCAGTATGACCTTGGAAGAGATGTTTCCGAGATCAAGACTCTTGAGCTTTATGTAAAGCCTGAAGATGGCAGAGTTTACTTTGTAGTAAACAGTGAGGTTCACGCTGATTTTGCTTTGTAATGAGAATCAGAATATTGCGTTTTTACCTGGCTTTACCGGGAAGAGCGTGGGAATCGGACTTCAATAATATAAAAATTCAAATCCCTGAAGGATTTTTAATCCTTCAGGGATTTTTTTAATTCAATAGGAAATTCCTTCGGATTTCCTATTGAATAAAAAGCGCTCCGCTATGGATGCGACTGGTGCGCAGATGAATTTTGCAAGCTAAAGCTTGCGCGCACCAACGTATAAAGAGTCACAAAGTGACTCTTTGTTCTTGACATACCTAATTTATAGTGGTAACTTATTCTCAGAAGATGTTAGCACTCAACCCTAATGAGTGCTAACATAAAAAGAAAGAGGTGAATGGATGCAACTGGATGACAGAAAAAAGAAAATACTGCATGCAATCGTCCGTAATTACCTCGAGACCGGTGAGCCTGTAGGAAGCAGAACCATTTCTAAATATACAGACTTGAATCTTAGTTCAGCCACTATTAGGAATGAGATGGCAGATCTTGAGGAGATGGGGCTTATAGTACAGCCACATACATCTGCCGGTAGAATTCCTTCAGATCAGGGATATCGTGTTTATGTAGACGAGATGCTTGCTGAAAAGGAACAGGAAGTTGAGAACATGAAGGAGATGCTTCTTGATAAAGAAGAGAAGCTTGAGAAGCTCCTTAAGCAGGTAGCAAGGACACTTGCAATTGATACCAATTATGCTTCAATGATCTCGGCTCCGATGATCAGAAGGAATAAGCTGAAATTTGTACAGATATCAAGAGTTGATGAAGAGCATCTGCTTACAACTATTGTTATAGAAGGTAACATGATCAAGAACCGCATGGTTGAGAGCTTTCAGGAACTTTCAGAGGCAGACATTCTAAAGCTTAACATCCTGTTAAACACAAGACTTGCGGGATTGTCGGTAGAGGATATCAACCTTGGACTGATAACGGCAATGAAGCAGGAGGCCGGAATCCACAGCGATATCATAGGTAAGATAATCGATGCCGCTGCTGAGGCAATTACAGAAGATGAAGACCTGCAGATATATACAAGCGGAGCTAATAACATTTTCCGATATCCTGAGCTTGCTGATAAGGAGAAGGCCAGCGATCTTATTACCACATTTGAGGATAAGAGTGATCTTACAAGCTTTGTTGAGAGTACTCTTCAGTCCAGCACAGAAGAGACAGGAATTCAGGTTTATATAGGAAATGAATCACCCGTACAGTCCATGAAGGATTGCAGCGTCGTCACAGCGACATATGATCTGGGTGAAGGCATGCGAGGTACGGTGGGTATCATCGGACCCAAGCGAATGGATTATGACAAAGTTGTCGGAGCACTTAAAAACATGATGAGAGCTCTGGATGATTTATATAAAAAAGAATAGAACCATAAGGAGTGTTTTAAGTGAGTAAGGAAGTAGAGAAGGACGTTAACACAGAGTCCGGAAAGAAAACAGCAAAGGAGCTTCAGCAGGAAGTTGCTGAGAAGGCAAAAGAGGTTGCTGATGCAGCTAATAAAGTAGCAGAAGCCGCTGAGGAAGAAGCAGAAGCTGCTGAGGAAGAAGCAGAAGCTGCTGAGAATGAAACTGCCGGAACAAATGCTGAGAATACTGATAAAGCAGCAGAAAATGCTGAAGGCGAGAAGAAGAGCATATTCGGTAAAAAGGAAAAGAAGAACCCCTTCAAAGAGAAATTTGAAGAGATGCAGGATAAATATATGCGTCAGCTTGCGGAGTTTGAAAACTTCCGTAAGAGAACAGATAAGGAAAAGGCGCAGATGTTTGACAATGGTGCAGCTAATGTACTTGAAAAGATTCTGCCCGTTGTAGACAACTTCGAAAGGGGACTGGCTGCTGTTCCCGAAGAAGAGAAGGGTTCCGCTTTTGCTGATGGAATGAACATGATTTACAAGCAGCTCATGAAGCAGATGGAGGATCTTGGTGTAACTCCCATAGAGGCTGTCGGAAAGGAATTTGATCCTAATTTCCACAACGCAGTAATGCAGGTTGACAGCGAAGAATATGAGGAAGGATTCGTAGCCCAGGAGCTTCAGAAGGGTTATATGTATCACGACACGGTGCTCAGACACAGCATGGTAGCCGTTGCAAAATGATTGATATAGGAATTCATAGTTACAAAATGAGGAAGTAGCATGTTAATGCGGATTCCGAATAGTTGTAGGATTGCGGGAGCATATCGAAGCAATCCGTATAGCAATTGATTATGTAAATTATTCATACGGAGGAAAATAAAATGAGTAAGATCATAGGTATCGATTTAGGAACAACTAACAGCTGCGTAGCTGTTATGGAAGGTGGTAAGCCCACAGTTATAGCTAATGCAGAAGGTGCAAGAACAACACCTTCAATCGTAGCTTTTACAAAGAATGGCGAGCGTCTTGTAGGTGAGCCTGCTAAGCGTCAGGCTGTAACAAATGCTGAGAATACAATATCATCTATCAAGAGAGATATGGGTACAGATAATGGCCGTACAATTGATGGCAAGAAGTATTCACCCCAGCAGATTTCAGCTATGATTCTTCAGAAGCTGAAATCAGACGCAGAACAGTATCTCGGCGAATCAGTATCAGAGGCAGTAATCACAGTTCCTGCATATTTCAATGATGCACAGCGTCAGGCTACAAAGGATGCAGGTAAGATTGCAGGTCTTGAAGTAAAGCGTATCATCAACGAGCCTACAGCAGCAGCTCTTGCTTATGGTCTTGATAACGAGAAAGAGCAGAAGATCATGGTTTACGACCTTGGTGGTGGTACATTCGATGTATCAATCATTGAGATTGGTGATGGTGTCATCGAAGTTCTTTCTACAAACGGTGATACACATCTTGGTGGTGATGACTTCGACCAGAAGATCATCGACTGGATGGTTTCAGAATTTAAGGCTAAAGAGGGCGTAGACCTCTCAGGCGATAAGATGGCTATGCAGAGACTTAAGGAAGCTGCAGAGAAGGCTAAGAAAGAGCTTTCTGCTTCAACAACAACAAACATCAACCTTCCTTTCATCACTGCTACAGCAGAAGGTCCTAAGCATTTTGATATGGATCTTACAAGAGCTAAGTTTGAAGAACTTATCCATGATCTTGTAGAGAGAAGTGCTATCCCTGTTCAGAACGCTATGAAGGATGCTGGTCTTAATTATTCAGACCTTGGCAAGGTCCTTCTTGTTGGTGGTTCAACACGTGTTCCCTGTGTTGTTGAGAAGGTTAAACAGCTTACAGGACATGAGCCTTCAAAGAACCTCAACCCTGATGAGTGCGTAGCTATAGGTGCAGGTATCCAGGGTGGTAAGCTTGCAGGTGATGAGGGTGCAGGCGATATCCTTCTTCTTGATGTAACACCTCTTTCACTTTCAATCGAGACCATGGGTGGTGTAGCTACAAGACTTATCGAGCGTAACACAACAATTCCTACAAAGAAGAGCCAGGTATTCTCAACAGCAGCTGATAACCAGACAGCAGTTGATATCAACGTTCTTCAGGGTGAGAGACAGTTCGCTAAGGATAATAAGTCACTTGGACAGTTCCGTCTTGATGGAATACCTCCGGCAATGAGAGGAATCCCTCAGATCGAGGTTACATTCGATATTGATGCAAACGGTATCGTTAACGTATCAGCTAAGGATCTTGGAACAGGTAAGGAGCAGCACATCACAATTACTGCAGGTTCCAACATGTCTGACGAGGATATCGATAAGGCTATCAAGGAAGCTCAGGAGTATGAGGCTCAGGATAAGAAGCGTAAGGAAGGCATTGATGCCCGCAACGAAGCTGACTCATTCGTATTCCAGACAGAGAAGGCTATTCAGGAAGTAGGCGATAAGATCGATCCTTCTCAGAAACAGACAGTAGAAGCTGATCTTAAGGCTCTTAAGGATACACTTGAGCAGACTAAGGATCGTGAGCTTACTGACAGCGAGATCGATACAATCAAGAGCCAGAAGGAAAAGCTCATGACAGATGCACAGGCACTGTTCGCAAAGGTTTATGAGAGCGCACAGGGTGCAGCTGGTCAGCAGGCAGGCCCCGACATGAACATGGGCGGAGCAGGTGCTCAGAGCACAGACGCAGGCTCAAACGATGATGTAGTAGACGGTGACTACAGAGAAGTATAATCGTTACTGTTCAGACAGCTCTGCGCACTTGCTGCGCTGAGCGTGAGAATGTTCTACGTCTTGAATATAGGATTTGCCCCTTTGCCGAAGGCAACTGGAATGGGCAAATCCAGTTGCTGTGAGCACCGTAAGGTGTGAACAGTAACGTATAATCAATTCGTTCATAAAACTTTAATAAATAAATGATTGCTAATGCCCAATACATAATATAAGATGGATTGGGCGTTAGCGTCTTTATATATGCTTAAAAAGCACTTTATTTTTCAGGTTTAAGATAGTCCTGTGAAAACCATTGTATATATAAGGTTTCGGTTACCGTTAGGTAAGATTTTTGGAGAGCATACGGTACCCGTATCCGACCGGACTTGGTCAGATTAAAATTAGAGTTTATAGAGGTGAAAGACATGGCAGATCAGAAACGCGATTATTACGAGGTCCTTGGCGTAAGCAAGGGAGCTAGTGATGATGAGATAAAAAAAGCATACCGTGTTCTTGCTAAAAAATACCATCCGGATATGAATCCCGGAGATGCTGCTGCGGCAGATAAATTCAAAGAAGCATCAGAAGCATATGCGGTACTTAGTGATCCGGAGAAGAGACGTCAGTATGACCAGTTCGGACATGCTGCATTTGATCAGGGAGCTGGCGGTTACGGTGGATTTGATTTTAATGGTGCTGATTTTGGAGATATTTTCGGAGATATCTTTGGAGATTTCTTTGGAGGTGGCAGAAGAAGTCAGGGTGCAAGAAGTGGCCCTGCAAAGGGAGCCAATATTCGTGCAAGTGTTCGCATAACCTTTGAGGAAGCGGTTTTCGGATGCGAGAAGGAATTAGAGCTGAGACTTAAGGATCCCTGCCCGACCTGCAAGGGAACCGGAGCTAAGCCAGGTACAACTGCCCAGATGTGTCCTAAGTGTGGTGGTAAGGGGCAGGTTGTATTTACACAGCAGTCATTCTTTGGAACAGTAAGAAATGTTCAGACATGTCCTGATTGTAACGGTAGTGGTAAGGTTATTAAGGATAAGTGTACTGATTGTGGCGGTACAGGATATGTTTCCAGTACCAAGAGAATACAGGTTTCAATTCCTGCAGGTATAGATAACGGACAGAGCGTAAGAATCCGTGAAAAGGGCGAGCCCGGACGAAACGGAGGACCAAGAGGTGATCTTCTTGTTGAGGTTATCGTAGCAGATCATCCTATTTTCCAGCGTCAGGATTATGATATTTTTTCAACAGTTCCTATGTCCTATGCAGTAGCTGCACTGGGCGGAACAGTTGCTATTGATACTGTTGACGGTAAAGTACTCTATGATGTTAAGGCCGGCACACAGACAGATACAAGGGTCAGACTTCGCGGAAAGGGAGTTCCTACACTCAGGAACAAGGACATTCGTGGTGACCATTATGTAACACTTGTAGTTCAGGTTCCGGATAAGCTTTCAAAGGAAGCTAAGGAACTTCTGAAGCAATTTGATGAAAAGACGGGAGACAGCCTTCATGCTGCTGACAGCATTTCCGGTAATAAAGATGGAAATGATGACAACAAGAAAAAAGGCGGATTTTTCGGTAAAAAGAAATAATTTAAAAGCGGGGAGCAATACACTCTCCGCTTTTTGTACATAGGACGGGAGCTATGAAATATCCCGAATAAAACCGGGCATTGCCACGCAGCTGCCTATTTGATTAATATAGATATATTTAGAGGTGAAAACTATGAAGTGGATGCGCTTTCGAATTAAAACTAATGAGGAATCTGAGGATATTATTGTCAGCAGTATGCTTGATATCGGCCTTGAGGGGGCTCAGATAGAAGATAATGCTCCTTTGACAGCAGCTGATAAGGAGCAGATGTTTACTGATGATCTGCAGGATGCTGATGATGAAGAGACCGGTGTTGACAGCACAATGATAGATTCCAGCATAGATGATGGATGTGCATTCCTGAACTTCTTTGTAGAGGTAGATGACGACAATACGCTTACTGTTCATGAATATGATGAGAATGGCGATGACACAGAGGTTAAAAAGACACCTGATGAGATGAAGGCTTCTATTAAGCAGGTGCTTGATGAACTTAGGACATTCTCTGATATTGGAGATGGAACCATATCTGTGGATGTGACAGAGGACGTGGACTGGATTAATAACTGGAAACAGTATTTCCATAAATTTTTTGTTGATGATGTGCTTGTTATTCCTTCATGGGAGGAGCCAAGTGATGAGGATAAGGAGAAAGCAAAAACATTGCTTCATATAGATCCCGGTACGGCATTTGGTACAGGTATGCATGAGACCACACAGCTTTGCATCAGAGCACTTAAAAAATATATGACTCCCGGAGCGGAGGTTCTTGATGTCGGTACAGGAAGCGGAGTACTGTCTATCCTTGCTATGAAGTTTGGTGCGGGACACTGCGTAGGAACAGATCTTGATCCCTGCTCTGAACCGGCAGTTGCTGATAATAAGAAGGGCAATGATATAGCAGATAAGGATTTTGATCTGATCATCGGTAACATTATTGATGATGAGAAAGTACAGGATGCTGTCGGTAAAGAAAAGTATGATATTGTGGTAGCAAACATTCTTCCCTATGTCCTTGTGCCGCTTACTCCGATAGTTCCCGGACTTTTGAAGGAGGGAGGTATTTATATTACCTCCGGAATAATAGAGGCAAAAGAGGAAGTGATAAGAAAAGCCCACGAGGATGCTGGTCTTACTATTATCGAGACTGCAAAACAGGGTGAGTGGGTTTCTGTTATTTCCAGAAAATAAAGACTTAATTTAGAAAAAGCACCTGTAAAAATGGGCTTTTGTGCAGAATGTAGGAGATGTTATGTACCATTTTTTTGCTGAGAGTGGTCAGCTTATAGACGATGGGAAAAGAATAATAATAACCGGTGACAATTATAATCACATGGTTAATGTCCTCAGAATGAAGGCAGGAGAAGAATTCTCCGTGAGCTTTACTGATGGAGAGGATAGCGCAGAGTCTGTGGATGATACTGTTATCAGCACGCAGAAAGAGTACAGATTTGGAATAGAATCGATTTCCCAGACGGAACTTGTGGGAGAACTCAGGTTTATAAAGGAATCAGGCGCTGAGCTCCCATCTAAGATATATCTTTTTCAGGGACTTCCCAAGGCTGATAAAATGGAGCTTATAATTCAGAAGGCAGTGGAGCTTGGGGCATATCAGATAGTCCCTGTCAAAATGAAGAGATCCGTAGTAAAGCTTGATGATAAAAAGTCTGCATCAAAAATAAAACGATGGTCAGCTATATCAGAGGCTGCTGCAAAGCAGAGTAAAAGGGCGGTTATTCCGGAAGTTACCATGCCTATGACCTTTAAAGAGGCAGTGCAGTATGCAAAGGATCTGGATGTAAAGCTTCTTCCTTATGAGATGGCTGAGGGAATGGATTATACAAGGCAGCTTATTAGTTCAATTAAGCCGGGACAGAGTATAGGAATTTTTGTCGGTCCGGAAGGCGGCTTTTCAGAAGAAGAGGTTTTGTATGCCGGTGAAAACGGCTTTAAGTCCATAACTATGGGGAAACGTATTCTTCGCACAGAGACAGCAGGCTTTACAATGCTTGCCTGGTTAATGTATAATCTTGAAGTTTGAAAAATTTTTTATCGATAAAAACAGGTTGGAACAATGGAAATATATTTAGATAATTCAGCAACTACAAAGGTCTATGCTGACGTAGCTGATATTTGCATAAAGGCAATGACTGAGGATTATGGTAATGCTTCAAGTATGCATCACAAGGGAGTTGAAGCAGAGCAGTATCTGAAGGAGGCTACTGAGAAGATTGCAAAGACTCTAAAGGCTAAGCCTAAGGAAATTCTATTTACGTCAGGTGGTACGGAATCAGATAATATTGCGATAATCGGTGGTGCATATGCTCATCACAGAGAGGGCAAACATCTTATAACCACATCAATCGAACATCCGGCAATTTTGAATTCCATGAAACATCTTGAGGAACAGGGATTTGAGGTTACATACCTTAAGGTTTCAGAGGAAGGCGTAATTGACCTTGAAGAGCTGAAGAACTCTATAAGAGAAGATACCATACTTGTTTCAATCATGGCTGTAAACAACGAAATAGGTTCACTGATGCCGCTTAAGGAAGCAGGAACCATAATACACGGAATTAATCCCAGGATATTGTTCCATGTTGATGCTGTTCAGGGATACGGTAAACTCAGTATTATTCCAAAGCAGCTTGGAATTGATCTCATGTCTGTGAGTGGCCATAAGGTTCATGGTCCTAAGGGAATTGGATTTTTATATATTAGGGACGGAGTAAGAATACTTCCTATCTCTTATGGCGGAGGCCAGCAGGGAGGAATGCGCTCGGGAACTTTGAATATTCCGGGAATAGCCGGCCTGGGAAGAGCCTCTGAGGAAATATACGAATATTTTGATGAGAAGACAAACAGACTGTATTCATTAAAGAGCAGACTTATTAAGGGACTTTTATCAAATCTTTCAGATGTGAGAATAAATGGCATTGATACTTCCAAGAGAAGCATCAGCTCACTTTCTGATGAAGAGCTGGGCGACATTATTTCAAAAACAGCGCCGCACATTATAAGTGTGTCAGTAAAGGGCGTAAGGGCAGAAGTCCTTTTACACGCTCTTGAGGATAAAAAAATATATGTATCTGCAGGAAGTGCCTGCTCATCCAATCATCCCAGCATTTCCGCAACCTTAAAGGCGATAAACCTTCCAAAGGAATTCTGGGACAGTACGGTTCGTATCAGTATGTCAGAATTTACGACAGAGCAGGAAATAGATGATACTGTAAAAGCATTTGCAGATATAGTGCCAATGCTCAGGCAGTTTTCAAGACGATGATTTTGAAAAAGTAGTTTATCAGAATTGTTTTAGTTAAAAAGGAGTTTTTATGCAATACCATGCATTTATTATAAAATACGCTGAGATCGGAATAAAAGGTAAGAACAGATATCTTTTTGAGGAAGCCCTTGTTAGACAGATGGAGAGAGTTCTTGAAAACTGCGAGGGTGAATTCAGCATCTTCAGAGTATCCGGAAGAATATATTTAAATGCCAAAGGCTTTGATTTTGATGAAACTGTTGCAGCACTGCAGAGAGTTTTTGGTATAACAGGAATCTGCCCTGCGGTATGCATTGAGAGAGATGGCAACGGCAAGCTCCCTGATATAAATGGTCTTTCACAGGAAGTTATTAAGTTCATTGACGGAGTTTATCCGGATAAAAACAAGACCTTTAAGATTAAGTGCAGACGTGTTGATAAGACATATCCCCTTGATTCTATGGAAGCTGCAGCTGAAATCGGAGCACAGGTTCTGGATGCGTATCCGGAGATGAAGGTTGATGTCAGAAATCCTCAGATCCTTATAAGTGTTGAGATCAGAGAGAAGGTAAATATCTATTCTGAGATAATTCCGGGACCCGGAGGAATGCCTATCGGAACCAGTGGAAAAGCCTGTCTTCTCCTTTCCGGTGGTATAGATTCTCCTGTTGCAGGATATATGATTGCCAAGAGAGGCGCTGAGATTGAGGCAGTATATTTCAACGCACCTCCGTATACCAGTGAGAGAGCAAAGCAGAAGGTAATAGATCTTGCAAAAGTTATCGCCAAGTATACAGGTAAAGTCAGACTTCATATCATTAACTTTACCGATATTCAGATGTATATATATAAACAGTGCCCGCATGATGAGCTTACTATCATCATGCGCAGATACATGATGAGAATAGCTGATATTATTGCAGCTCAGAATAAATGTATGGGGCTTATAACCGGTGAGAGTATCGGTCAGGTTGCATCACAGACTATGGAAAGTCTTATGGCAACTAATGAAGTTGTTACAGATATGCCTGTTTACAGACCACTTATTGCATTTGATAAGCAGGATATTGTAGATATATCTCTTAAGATTGATGCTTATGAGACTTCAATTCTTCCTTATGAGGATTGCTGCACAATATTTGTTGCAAAGCATCCTGTAACAAAGCCGAGACTTGAAGTAATTCGTTCCCATGAACATCGTCTTGATGAAAAAATAGATGAACTTGTAAAGATAGCACTCGATACAGATGAGATTCTGGAGATTGAGGTAAACTAAGTGCGCTGCCCGGCAAGTTTCACTAAATTTGAAAGTACCTCTTTGCATTGCTCGCACTAAGTGTTTTGTTTAAACTAAAAAAACCTGCGATATTAATCGCAGGTTTTAAGTAGTTTTTTAGATTAAATCATGTATGGCTTCAAGATTGCCAATACTTCATCGGCGCCATCTTCAGCATGGATGTTCAGGTCGATCGGCTTTGAAAGATCGAGTGAGAAGATACCCATGATGGACTTTGCGTCAATTACATATGTACCTGATACAAGGTCAAAATCATAATCAAACTTTGTAATATCGTTTACAAAAGACTTAACCTTATCGATAGAGTTTAAAGAAATTTTTACGGTTTTCATTGCGCAAATACCTCCTTCTTTTGTTTCATAATAAACGGAAGGACGTTAAAAGTCAATGATATATACGTTACAAAAATAGTGGAGGTTTAATATGAAAAGTGTCGCCTTACACAGTCTTGGATGCAAGGTTAATAGGTACGAGACGGATGTTATGGGACAAAAGTTACAAGAAAATGGATATAAAATTGTCGCATTTGATGAAATTGCTGACATATATATCATAAATACCTGTTCCGTAACAGCAATTGCTGACCATAAAAGTAGACAGATGCTTCATAAGGCTAAGCGCAGAAATCCGGAATCGATAGTGGTTGCATGTGGCTGCTATGTCGAGACTGATAAGGATGGTGTAAAGCTTGATGACAGCGTTGACCTTATAGTGGGAAACAATAAAAAGGCAGATATAGTAGAGATTTTAAGCGAGTATTTCAAGGAGCAGGAGGAAGAGGCTGAGGATACTGATAAGCTTTTAGGAGGCATCAGTGTTACTGAGATTAATGACCCTGCACAGCAATATGAGCGCATGGAGCTTAAAAGTATGCCGGGACATACAAGAGCATATATTAAGATTCAGGACGGTTGTAACCAGTTTTGTTCTTATTGCATAATTCCCTATGCAAGAGGAAGAATCAGAAGCAGAGAAGAATCTGATATTGTGGAAGAGGTTCAAAAGCTTGCAAAGGATGGCTGTAAGGAGATTGTTCTTACAGGTATTCATATAAGCTCTTACGGTGTGGATAAAGGCGAGTCAGCCCTTCTTCCGCTTTTGCAGAAACTAAATGCAATCGATGGAATAGAGAGAATAAGGCTCAGCTCACTTGAACCCAGAATAATAACAGCTGAAATGGCAGAGGGAATGGCTGCTCTTCCCAAGGTGTGTCCTCATTTTCACCTCTCACTTCAGAGCGGAAGTAACGATACACTAAAGAGAATGAACAGACATTATTCTGCTGAAGAATACAGTGAAAGCGTAAGACTTTTAAGGAAAGCCTATGAGCTTCCTGCCATAACAACAGATATTATAGTTGGATTCCCGGGAGAGACTGAAGCTACATTTGAGGAGAGCAGACAGTTTGCAGAGGATATTAATTTCTATGAAATGCATGTATTTAAGTATTCTCCGAGAAAAGGAACAGTGGCTGCCAAAATGGAAGATCAGCTTACTGATAGGGAAAAGACTGCAAGAAGTAATGTCCTCTTAACTATGACAAAGGAACAATCCAGAAAATACCGTGAAAGTTTCCTTGGTAAAACAGAAAAGGTATTGTGGGAGGATATTGAAGAGATTGATGGCAGAAAGTATATGATCGGACTCACTACCAGATATATAAGAGTCGCAGTTAAAGAGGATGATGCAAAAGCCTTAAATATCGTATCAGGAAGCATAACAGAACATACGCTTAATAGTTTCTTAAGAGACGATACATTGCTTATTTAAGGGATTTGTACTATCATTATACTTAACTAAGTGTCGGATAAAGTAGCGCAGGGTGACTGCGAATTATATATAAATCAAGAAAGGACAACAAAATGGCAGATACTAATCTTGGAAACACACAATTTTTTAAAGTTGAGGTTGATCCTGAGACAGGCGTTAAGAAGGTGCTTTCAATCGTATATGAAGCACTTCTGGAGAAGGGATATAACCCGGTCAATCAGATAGTTGGATACATTATGTCAGGTGATCCGACTTATATTACCAGCCATATGGGAGCAAGAAGCCTTATCATGAAAGTTGAAAGAGACGAACTTGTTGAGGAGATGCTCACGGAGTACATTAAGAATAATAACTGGTCCAGAAAATAATGCGAATTATGGGTTTGGATTACGGATCGAGGACCGTGGGGGTTGCAATCAGCGATGAGCTTTTGCTTACAGCCCAGGCCAAGGAGATTATCCGTAGAAAAGATGAAAACAAGCTTCGGAAAACGCTTGCGCGTATAGAGGAACTGATCCAGGAGTATAAAGTGGAAATGATCGTGCTGGGACTTCCGCTTAATATGGATCAGTCTGAATCTGTGCGCTCTGTGTTATCAGAAGAGTTTAGGGACAAGCTTGAGAGACGCACTGCCATCCCTGTGATAATGTGGGATGAACGCCTGACGACGGTAGAGGCGGATGCCATTATGGATGAAGTGGGTATCAAGAAGGCCGACCGAAAAGAATACGTAGATATGATCGCGGCTCAGATAATTTTGCAGGATTATCTTGATAACCGTGATAAAGCAGAGGTTAAATAATAAAATATATGGAAAAGATTACATTTCGTCCTGAAGGCGGAGAGCCGGTGGACTTTTTTGTGTTGGAACAGACTGTGATAGGAGCAAAATCTTATATTCTTGTTACAGATACTAAAGATGGAGACGGAGAGGCGCTTATTTTGCGTGATGATTCAGCTGAGAATGAAGCTGAGGCAAACTATACCATCGTCGATGATGACAAGGAGCTTGAGGCGGTAGCTGTTATTTTCAGAAAGCTTCTTGAAGAAGATGATATCGGATTAGATTGATTAATGATAATAGTGATTTCTTTAACGTAAAAAACGGTGATGCGCGTAGAAATCTAAATATATTTAATGGCTTTAAAGTTACATCGGATCGATTGAAGTGACCATTCAGGATTATCCGAACTATGAACAAGGGAAAATGTTCGGAATTCTATTAATGTTTTGGAGATTATTTCCATCCTCAGGTTAAACTTTTTAGCTTTGTAACAAATTGGAGGATAAACTGATTGAATAAAAAGAAAACGAATAATTCTGGTTCAGGACTGCAAGTGATTCCGCTTGGCGGCTTGGAACAGATTGGTATGAACATTACTGCCTTCAGATATGAGGACAGTATTATTGTAGTGGATTGCGGTCTGTCATTCCCGGATGATGATATGCTGGGAATTGATCTGGTTATTCCGGATATTACATATTTGAAAAATAACATTGATAAAGTCAAGGGATTCGTAATAACACACGGACATGAGGACCACATAGGAGCTCTTCCCTATGTACTTAAGGAGCTGAATGCTCCAATCTATGCCACAAGACTTACGATGGGCATAATTGAACATAAGCTTGAAGAGCATGGCCTTTTGAAGAAGGTCAGACGTAAGGTTGTAAAGTTTGGACAGTCAATAAATCTTGGAGATTTCAGGGTTGAGTACATCAGAACAAATCACTCAATCGTAGATGCTGCTGCACTTGCAATCTATTCACCTGCGGGAATAGTTGTCCACACAGGAGACTTTAAGGTGGACTACACGCCTGTTTTTGGTGATCCTATCGATCTGCAGAGATTTGGAGAGATTGGTAAAAAGGGAGTTCTTGCACTTATGTGTGATTCTACCAATGCAGAACGTCCCGGATTTACAGCATCTGAGAGAACTGTTGGTAAGACATTTGATTCTCTTTTTGAAGAACACTCTGATTCAAGAATCATTGTTGCTACGTTTGCATCCAATGTGGACAGAGTTCAGCAGATCATAAATACTGCTTACAAGTTTGGAAGAAAGGTTGTAGTAGAGGGAAGGAGTATGGTCAATATCATAGATATTGCCCAGAAACTCGAATGTATTAAGATCCCTGATAACACCCTTGTGGATATAGACCAGTTAAAGAATTATCCCGACAATAAAACCGTTATCATTACCACGGGAAGTCAGGGAGAGAGCATGGCTGCACTGAGCCGTATGGCTAGCGGTCAGCACAAAAAGATTAGCATTCGCCCCGGTGATACAATTATCTTTTCATCACATCCTATACCGGGAAATGAAAAGGCGGTTACCAATATCATCAACGATCTTCTTGTGAGAGGAGCTGATGTTATTTTCCAGGATGTACATGTTTCAGGACATGCCTGCCAGGAGGATATTAAGCTGATATATACACTGGTACGTCCTAAATATGCTATTCCTGTTCACGGTGAGTATAAGCACCTCATTGCCCAGAAGAATATTGCAATGGGACTTGGAATGGATAAGGATGATATTTTCATCATAAGATCCGGTGATGTTCTTGAGCTTAAGGAGAACAGTGCCAAGGTTGTTGGTAAGGTGCCTACAGGTGCGATACTTGTTGACGGATTGGGCGTCGGAGACGTGGGTAATGTGGTTCTGCGCGATAGACAGCGACTGGCTGAGGATGGTATAGTCATTGTTGTATTCGGTATAGACAGGGAAAATGCTCAGCTTATTTCAGGACCCAGCATCGTTTCCAGAGGATTTGTTTACGTGCGTGAATCAGATCAGCTTATAGATGATGCTACTGATCTTGTTCTTGATGAGATCACTGAGGCACTTGATAAGAACATAACCGACTGGAACAAGCTTAAGAATATAGTTAAGGATGTCCTGTCTGACTTTATATGGAAAAAGACTAAGAGAAGACCCATGATACTTCCTATAATCATGGATTCTAATTACTGATGTGAAAAGAGGAGTTATGGACGCCAGAGGTGTTGGATTAGGTATACTGGATACCATCGTAAAAGGTTTTTTGGTTATTGTTTGCATAATGATGATTAGTAAATATGCATCCGTGGCTTATGATTACGGATATCATATTTACAATCAGACACCGGCTTCACAGTATGATACCAGAACCGTGACGATTTCGATAACTGACAGTATGTCGGTGACAGAGATTGCGGAGCTTTTGGAGAACCGTGGACTTGTTAAGGATAAAAATCTATTTTGGTTGCAGGAACGTTTTTCTGAATATCACGGAATGATCGCTCCGGGAACCTATGATCTTAGTCCTTCAATGACACCGGATGAGATAATCGGAATCATGTGTGCAGCTAGCATAGAAGCTGACAAGGAGGCTGCGGAGTGATCAGTGACGAGAGAATAAGTACCTTCATCAATTCACTGGATCAGGGCAATGAGCCGTTTTTAGATGAGCTTGAAAGAGAATCGCTTTCGGGAGATGTTCCGATAATAAGGAAGGAGACCCAGAGTCTTATTAAGTTCCTTCTTCAGATGAATCATCCTAAGAACATATTGGAGGTTGGCTGTGCGGTAGGCTTTTCTGCACTTTTGATGGCAACCTATTCAGATCCGGATACTAAGATTACGACTATTGAGAAGTTTGAGAAACGTATACCGGTGGCTCATGAAAACTTTGATAAATACGATACAAACCATAAAATCACACTGCTTGAGGGGGATGCAGCCGACATTTTGGCAGAGCTCTCCGGGCAGTATGATTTTATTTTTATGGATGCTGCAAAGGGTCAGTACATTAATTTTTTACCGGATTGTAAGAGATTACTTAAGGCCGGTGGGCTGCTCCTTTCTGATAACGTGTTACAGGACGGCGATGTGATGGAATCACGCTTTGCGGTGACAAGACGCAACAGGACCATCCATGAGAGAATGAGGGAGTATCTGTTTGCAATCAAACATGATCCGGAGCTATCCAGTGTAATATTAAATGTGGGCGACGGAATGGCAATGTCGCTGAAGTTATAAAAGAGGTAAATAATGAGTAAAAGACGTAAACCTGAGCTGCTTATACCTGCAAGCAGCCTTGAAGTACTAAAAACAGCAGTTATATTTGGAGCGGATGCGGTTTACATAGGAGGTAACTCCTTCGGACTTCGCGCCAAGGCAAAAAATTTCAGCCATGATGACATGGCAGAGGGTATAAAATTTGCTCATGAGCATGGCGTGCATGTACATGTAACTGCTAATATCCTTGCCCATAATGATGATCTTAAGGGAGCTGAGGAGTATTTTCATGAATTAAAGGAACTGGGACCTGATGCGCTTATTATCGCAGATCCCGGTATGTTCATGATGGCGAGAAGAATATGCCCTGAGATTGATATCCACGTATCTACACAGGCAAATAACACCAACTATGAGACCTATAAATTCTGGGCGGATCTTGGTGCCAAGAGAGTCGTTGCAGCCAGGGAACTTTCACTTAAAGAAATAAAAGAAATTCGAGAGAACATACCGGATGATCTGGAGGTTGAGAGCTTTATTCACGGAGCTATGTGTATAAGCTATTCCGGAAGATGCTTGTTATCTAACTATTTTACCGGAAGAGATGCTAACCACGGAGAATGCACACATCCTTGCCGCTGGAAATATGCTGTGGTGGAGGAAACGAGACCCGGCGAATATCTTCCTGTCTATGAAAATGAGAGAGGATCCTTTATTTTCAATTCAAAAGATCTGTGCATGATAGAACATATTCCTGAGCTGGTTGACGCCGGTGTTGACAGCTGCAAAATCGAGGGACGCATGAAAACAGCCCTTTACGTAGCGACTGTTGCGCGAACCTATCGCAAGGCTATTGATGATTACTTCGAATCTGAAGAGAAGTACAAAGAGAATATGCCCTGGTATCTTGATGAGATCTCAAGATGTACATACAGACAGTTCACCACAGGCTTCTATTTTGGTAAACCCTCTGATGAGGCTCAGATTTACGATGCAAATACTTATGTAAATGAATATACATATCTTGGCATTGTCGGAGAGGTTACAGAGGATGGATATGCCAGAATCGAGCAGAGAAATAAGTTCTCAGTAGGTGACACCATCGAGATTATGAAGCCCGATGGACGCGATATAGAGACCAAAGTCCTTGACATGAAAAACGAAGCAGGGGAGGATGTTGAGAGCTGCCCGCATTCCAAGGAAGTTATCTATCTAAAACTGGACCAGCTCACGGAGAAGTACGATATTTTGAGAGTACACACAGGGGTTAATTGAAGAAGCCGTAGGTGTGAAAGTTATATTTTTGAAATGATTTTATTAAGCTAGTGTAGCTAATAGTGTTTATTGTTGAAAAAGGGGAAAGTGATGAAAAAAGTTTGGGGAATATTTGGGGGGTTATTATTTATTCTTTTTTTTGTGTGTATTCCATGCAATGCAATGGTCTCAAAGGCACTCAGCGGTTACGTGAAATTTTCGAATGTTACAAGTAAATCCATTACTGTCGATCTTGTATCAAGTACTTCTAGTATCAGATCCAGTGATCCGGGTGCAGAATTCACAAAGTATGCTCTTTGGCTACGAATTCTGGATCGTAAGACTGACCATGACAGTTTGGTTAAGAAAGTTGATGTAGATGGTGGTGCAACATCATATACATTTACGGGTCTTTCTTCGGGAAGAACTTACCAGGTAGAACTTCATAGCTCTTTTAGAAATGGTTCTTCAGGCGGAGAAAGTGTTTGTTTTGGAGAAGTGGAAACAAAACGTTCAAACGTTGGTTATCCGATAAAGCTTAGTGGAGTGACGGATTCTACCATTGCTATTTCATATGATGAAGCCATAAAGCAGCTAATCAAGGACTGTAAGGACAGAAATTGGACCAATATTCAGCCATTTGAAAAAACTCCCTATATGGGCATAGCTGCTGAGAGCAAAACCGTAAATACAAGTAAGGCTCTCAAGAATGCTCTTGGCAAAGCACTTGAGGCAGAACAGAGTTACAATAAAAATAATGAATATGTATTTAAAAAATTAAAGCCGAAAACAACCTATGCAATTTGTATGGTGGTTCCATTTTACTATACTAACGAGTATGGTCTCGATAAAGTAGGAGACGAGTATTTTGAACTTACCGGAGTTACAACAGATTCATCAGGCGCCTATACCGGTGATGATGTTGGGGATACATCTACCAAAAGCTATATTAACAATAAGTTTGACCCGACAACCAAAGGTATAGAGGTGACTTCAGATAATTTTTCAACTTCAAAATATGCTAATTTTTCTGTGAGTACTACAGAGACTTCCATAACTTTGGATTGGTCAAAGTATCAGGACGTTACTACTGCCGGCAGTAGTGGCAAATTCTATGCTGTATGTGTAGAGGATAAGGCATATGATGTTTTCAAAGATATAGATAAGTATGGCTATAACTATAATTGGGGTCCCAATATGAGGAGTGCTATAAATCAGGCAAAAAAGTCTCCCTCTAAAAATGCCATTTCCAAGGGGAAAACCAGTTATACTATCAAAAATTTGAAAAAAGGCACAAGGTATTGCCTGGTATTTAAATGTGGATGCAAAAATGAAAAGTATAAACACAAAACTGTGTACGTGGTAAATAAAGTATATACAACAGGTGCCTCAAAGGAGAACATAAAACATACATATGATAAAATCACCAAAGGATACATGTTTGATTACTCTGTTAAGAGAGAAGGTAAAACTTTCCTTTTAGACTGGGCTGATGCACGAAGTAAATATATGAATCAGAGTATTTTCAAAGAGTATCCCATGAGGCAGAGTATGTCTTATGTTACGGTAAAATATGAGGAAATCCCGGCTAATGCAACAAATAAAGAAGTAGAACAGATATATATAAAGCTTGATAATCACTATGGGGATAATTATTTTATTGTAGATGTTCCGGCAACCAGGACGAGAATATATAATCTTGATGTCAAAAAGAAATATGTATTTCGTTTGGAAATCAATTATGAAATAGCAAAAGATGGTGAAACATATCTCAATAACGATTATTTTTACTATGATGATACAGGCGAGAACTACCATAGGAAGAAAGCGTTAGGTCATCTTACTCCTGATCCTAAGCCGGTAGATGATACTCCCGGTTCCAACCCGGGAGACAATACTCCCGGACCTACCCCAGGAGACAATACTCCCGGACCTACCACAGGAGACAATACTTCCGGTTCCAACCCGGGAGACAATACTCCCGGACCTACCACAGGAGACAATACTTCCGGATCTAACCCGGGAGAAAACACTCCTGGTCCTAGCGCAGGAGACAACACTCCTCATCCAAAATCAGGAGATGATGAGGGTGCCTTTAATCCAGGTGGAACAAATCCCGGTGTATCCGCTCCGGGTAGTGATGCCTCTAAAGATGAGAAAATGGTCCTTGTTGGCAAAAAGCTGGACCAAAAGGCTCACATTTACGTGAGTGATTCCAAGCTTAAGGCATCCAAGTTGAAGCATTCAAAAAAGAATGTAACTATTAAGATAGAAAACTCAAAAGGAAAAATAACTGTAAAGAATTCTTCCAAAGAGAAATTAAAAGACTATGTAAAGCTGAAAATAAAAGGACGCCAGATAAACGCTACGTTTAAGAAAGGTGCTCCCAAAGGGATCTATAAGTTTAAAGTTACTGTCAACGCTAAGGACGGTATCAAAAAGACAGTTCAAACAGTTAAAATAAAAGTGAAATGATAAAGGGACGGTTCGTTCGACTTGTTGAGATTGCCGATAATAAGGCAACAAAGATAATTCTCAATGAGTCAGATGAACCGTTCATTTGTTATGTCAATATTATTTGAGAAATTTAATTTTATATAGTACAATCATTTGCGAATACTCAGATTAAGTTTAGAGTATAAAAGAAAGGGCTAACCTCATAGTCGGGTAGATTAGTGTAAAGTTGATCGAAGGCCTTTGAAAAAAGATATATTGACTACAATTAAAAAGAATGAGGTGTATATGAGCGAACAGGTCAAAGTTGAAGAATTATTTGGCAAAAATGTATTTACACTTGAGAAGATGCGCGAGCGACTTCCCAAGAATGTATATAAAGAGGTCATCCAGGTCATGGAAAATGGCGGGGATCTCTCACTTGCATCAGCTGATGCTGTTGCAAATGCCATGAAGAACTGGGCGATGGAGAATGGTGCAACACATTATACGCACTGGTTCCAGCCTCTTACAGGTATCACAGCTGAAAAACACGATGCTTTTATTACCAGTGCCCGTGGTGACGGACATATGATGACTTCCTTTTCAGGAAAGGATCTGATAAAGGGTGAGCCTGATGCGTCATCTTTCCCGTCAGGTGGTCTTCGCGCAACATTTGAGGCTAGAGGATATACGGCATGGGATATAACTTCTCCTGCGTTTTTGAAGGAATCAGGAGCAGGTGTTACACTTTGCATACCTACAGCTTTCTGCTCTTATAACGGAGAGGCACTGGATAAGAAGACTCCGCTTCTTAGATCCATGGAGGCTGTAAGTCAGCAGGCTCTCAGGATTGTTCATCTTTTTGGTAATACTGATGCTAAAAAAATAAATGTATCTGTTGGACCTGAGCAGGAATACTTCCTTGTAGACTGGAAGAAGAGCTTAAAGCGCCCTGACCTTATCTTTACCGGTCGTACTCTTTTCGGAGCACAGCCGCCTAAGGGACAGGAAATGGAGGATCACTACTTCGGCGTTATCAGAGAGCGCGTTGGAGAGTTTATGAAGGACCTTAATAATGAGCTTTGGAAGCTTGGTGTTCCAGGTAAGACTCAGCACAACGAGGTAGCTCCCGGACAGCACGAGCTCGCACCTATTTATGAGACAGCAAATATAGCTGTAGATCACAACCAGATAATCATGGAGACCATGAAGAGAGTTGCAGAGCATCATAATATGAGATGTCTTCTTCATGAAAAGCCCTTTGCCGGTGTAAACGGTTCAGGTAAGCATGACAACTGGTCACTTTGCACAGACAATGGAGTAAACCTTCTTGATCCCGGTGATACTCCTAATGAAAACATTCAGTTCCTATTTGTACTTGCATGCATTGTTAAGGCAGTAGACCGTCATGCAGATATACTTAGACAGAGCGCTTCAGATGTAGGTAATGACCACCGTCTTGGCGCAGATGAGGCACCTCCGGCTATAATCTCTATTTTCCTTGGAGAGCAGCTTGAGGACGTAGTTCGCCAGCTTATAGAGACAGGTGAAGCCAAGAGATCAAAACGTGGCGGAAAGCTCAAGACAGGTGTTTCCACACTTCCTGAATTCGAGAAGGATGCTACAGACAGAAACCGTACATCACCTTTTGCCTTTACAGGTAACAAGTTTGAGTTCCGTATGGTAGGTTCATCGGATTCTATGGCAAGTTCAAATACAGCTCTTAATACTATAGTAGCAGAGGCTTTCTGTGAGGCAGCAGACAGACTTGAGAAGGCATCTGACTTCGATATGGAAGTACATGATATTATCAAGGAATATCTCACAGAGCACCAGAGAGTAATCTTCAACGGTGACGGATATTCTGATGAGTGGAAGAAGGAAGCTGAGAGAAGAGGACTTCCCAACATTCCTTCAACAATTGAGGCAGCAGAAGTTCTTACAACCACAAAGGCAGTAGAGCTTTACAAGAAATTTGGCGTATTTACAAAGACAGAGCTTGAATCCAGACAGGAGATTATCTTTGCTACATATTCAAAGACAATCAATATCGAAGCTCTTACAATGATAGATATGGCAAGCAAGCAGATTATTCCCGCTGTTATGAAGTATGCAGGAAGACTGGCTGCAGATATCAATGAAGTTACAAATACAGGCTGTGATGCCTCTGTAATGGTAAGTGAGCTTAAAGAGATAACAGGCGAGCTTAACGCCATGAAGAAGGCACTTGATAAGCTTAAGAAGGAAGAAGAGAAGGCAAGAACAATAGTGGATGCAAGAGAGCGTGCATATTATTGCAAGGATAAGGTTGTTCCTACAATGACAGCACTTAGAACTCCTGCTGATAAGTTGGAAATGCTGGTTGATAAGAAGGATTGGCCGTTCCCGACATATGCTGATCTCCTCTTTGAGGGCTGATAATCTATGTTTCCCGATCACAAACGATAGGAATTCCTTTCGTATGTGGTTGGGATTTTTTAAAAGTTAATAAAAAGAGAGTTAAAATTTTCTGATGACAATAACGTTATGCGCCATGAAAGTGGAAAATGGAGATTTTTTTTGAAAAAACTATTATTTAATAGCTTTGCGAAAAAACCAGTAGTATAAGGCTAATAGAGAAAACTCTGGTCCTCATAGAAAATATTTTTAAAAAAATTAAAAAAAGTGCTTGCATTTTATCCTAAACTTACGTATAATTCATTCTTGTCGATGGGCTATCGCCAAGCGGTAAGGCAACGGACTCTGACTCCGTCACTCCGTAGGTTCGAATCCTACTAGCCCAGCTAAACTCCTCAGAATTACTTCTGGGGAGTATTTTTTTATTCAATAGGAAATTCCTTCGGATTTCCTATTGAATAAAAAGCGCTCCGCTATGGATGCGACTGGTGCGCAGATGAATTTTGCAAGCTA
>NZ_JNKH01000019.1:0-63740 GCF_000701985.1 Butyrivibrio sp. WCE2006
TGGGAAAATGCCGTCCCAAAAGCAGAGCTCCATCCTCAAAAATCAGTAGTGTTCCCTCGTATTCCTGCGCATGATAAAATCATGCTAGGAGGAACAGCCATGGCCAGTAAAGAACTAATAGCAAAGCTTAGAGAGAAATACATCCAAAACCCGCCGGAAGGCATGTCGGCGAATGAAATCCGCGAGATGGATGATGAAGACCTTCTCGACATGGATTACTTTATGCATGAAGATGATGAATTCTTTGATGAGGTAGATTGGTAATTCAAAACCAACATACCTCCGCTTTGCGTGGCCCGGTCTTGCCGGGCCTTTTAATTCAAGGTTTCGCCGCCAAGGCGAAATTTCCTATTAAATAAAAAGAACAACACTTTTTGCAAAATGTGTTGATTTCAGGAGTACAGGTCCCGACACGTTTTGTAAAAAGTGTTGATTTGTAAATTCGATATAGTGTTTTTACTGCGTTATGGCTTGATGATACACTTCTGTATGACGCTTATGATCTCATCTTTTGACTCGGTACATCCACCTCGTACCCACTCAGTGACAACTCCGATAATGCCCTTAAGATAAAAGACCATGATAAGTGGCTGTTCTTTTTGGGGAACTCCAAACCTTGTAAGAATGGGGCCGAATATTGTTTTAAACCAGGTTTCATAGGTCTTTTCTGCGCCCATCATCTCGTTCTTTTCATACATCAGATAAAAGAGCTTGCGGTTCGCTTCCACAAAATCCAGATATGGCATCAGATACTTGGGTGTTACAAGAAATAGCTCATCCTCATTTTTTTCATCAATATCAAGTGCTCCAGGCCCCTCAGCACCAAAGCGCCCAAAGAAATCTTTATATACAGCTTCCACCGTTTCATGCAGAAGATCATTTACATTATCATAGTGAAGATAAAAGGTGGATCTGTTAACGCCAGCGGTTTCACATATCTCCTTAACAGAAATAAGTTCAAAATCTTTACTGTCAAGAAGTGTCAGTAACGCTGTATGCATTTTTTCCGCTGACTTAAAATACTTGCTCTCATTCTTGTTCATAGCAAAGCACTCCTAACACCTGTAGACTCATACTAAAATGATATCACAATTTACCTTACTTAATAAAAGCAGCTACAGATTTCTCCATAGCTGCTATAATGTGCCGTATTAAATTCTCTTACTGCTGGAACAACCATTCCATAACTGCTATACAGTTATAGGCGTAGTCGAATGAAGCCATATGGTATGAAGCTCCGCCTCCGGCGCCTCCACCATTTCCACCCATCATTCCTTGAGGCTTCTCGCCGGTCATTTCCATAGCCGGCTTATCTTCACTTACATCTGAAGAAGCGTCTGTAGCAGCCTCGGGATTTGAAAGGCCTCCTTCTTCAGAAGAACTCATCCGCCCGCCGTTTCCTCTTTCGCCAAAGCTGCCATCTCCACCGCCCATAGGTGAATTGCCTGTTCCTGCATCAATTGTTCCTGTTTTCCAGGATATGAAGTATGCTCCTGTAGCTTCTCCACTGAATAATTCTGAGGCAGCTGATGAAAGCTCATCTGCCGACCATGTTCCGTCCCATTGTGCATATGTGTAGGTGACGCCATCTGCGTCATATCTGGCCATAAGGTCCTGCGCTCCGGTCCATGCACTCGTATCATCTTCAGCTGCAAAATAAACGAAGGTCTTCCCCTCCAGATTTGAAAGAAGTTCCGTATCCCACTGACCATCAACAAACATACACGCAGCATATAAATCCGGGTATTCCGATGCAAGTATGAGTGTCGTCATGCATCCCATGGACTGACCTGTTCCATAGATTCTATCAGTATCTACTGCGTACTCATCTGACATGTAATCAATAAATCTCTTGGTGAGCTCAACATATTCTGTTGTACTATATCCATCATGGTCATCAAGAATTGTTTCAGGATATGTTGGTACAGCTACTATGGTCGGATATACTGACTGCCATTCTGATGTTGCCCATACAAGGCCGCCAAGCCCCTGTGTAAGCGAATACTCCGCATCGGTTCCTGCAGTTGTCGAATCACCTATAAACACAACCATGGGGTATTCTGAATTTTCATCATATCCTTCAGGAAGATACAGATTATAAGTTATAGAAAGACCCGTCTCCTCATCAGTATAAGTGAGCTGGTCAAAAAGATCTGTATATGTCTCCACTAGACTCTCTTCATCTTCAGCAAGTGTGTTACTGACAAGTCCCAACTCTAACGTAGAACCGGTATCTGTAGTTGTTTCAGTTTCTGCAGCAGAATCTGAAGCTTCTTCTTTTACCTCTTCAGAAGAAGCACTTTCTTCCTGAGTACTTTCCGATGAATCGGTCTGGATACTGTCTACCTGCTGAGCCTGGCTTCCACAAGCTACTGCAGATACGGTTATCGCACAGGTTGTCAAAATAGTTGCTAATTTCTTGAACATTATAAAAATCCTCCATATATTTGTTCCTGTTCATCATAAAAGTTTTTGGAGTATTTTATATTGCGAGCTACCATTCGCAGTAAGCATATTCACTGGATCAAAACGTGCCCTGTTCTCAACTTACAGTCTCATTATAGACGAGTTAACTTAATCCAACCTAAAGAGCCAATAAATATATTCTAAAATCATTAGTTACTTATTTTCTCTTCAAGCTTCTTGCGCTGTCTTCTTTCATACATTGTATTCAAAAATACCCTCTTTTCCTCGTTTATATAAGTGTATAGCCTCTGAACCCGCGCACGGAATAGTACGAATCCGCCCCGTTATGGAATGTGAAAACCGTTCCGTAACGTCGTTCGCAGAACAATGCACCGCCCTTGTCGCGAATATCATCCGGCGTAATGATCCAACTTGACGTTTTCAAATCAAATTCCCCGAGACTTTGCAGTCGGCGATAGAGTTCCTCCGTCATGATCAAAACGCCGATTTCTTTTGCTTTCCATTCGGCGCTGCCTGACGGCGGGTTTTTAGCACGCCCCTGTAATGCCTTTTCGTCATAGCACAGGCTTCTGCGCCCAGAAGGGGACTCCTTTGCGCAGTCGCAGAAAATTAGCTTTCCCGTCTTTTCGTCATAGCCGATGGTATCCGGTTCTCCTCCGCTCTCCTCCATCCTTCTCAAAACATCCATGGAGCCCGGATGCTCAAGCAAACGTTTCTCCACGTCAAGCCAACTCAGTTCCATATGAAGATTCTTATTATCCTGAAACCTCGCTTTTAATATTTCTAACATGGTTTACCCCTCCAATCCACCGATTTGTCATAGTCTATTAAACTGAAAGTAAGGATGTAAAACAAATACTTGATTGGGATACCCAAACTCCTCAGTCATTTCGCCCTCTTGAAATCCGAATTTTTTATACAAAGCTCTCGGAGCAATTCCTTTTTCATCATTTTCACGAAACGTTGATACCGTGATTTCCCTACTTCTATCCAATTCAGCAAGCGCTTTTCTCAGAAGGATTGAAGCCACCCCTTGCTGCCTGTATTCAGGATCCACAGCAAGACAACAGATCATATTTCTATTACGTGAAAACAGAAGAACTCCCACAATAGTTTCACTGTCTTTGACACATACAGCTTGCAGCTTGTTCATAAACTTCAATACCGTCTGCTTATGTTCTTCTAAATTCTCTTCTGTTTCGAGCCCGGGGAAATTCCAGCTAACCTTTCGAACAAGCTGCATCCACGAATCGATATATGAACTTTCTCCAAATATTGCTTCCATTTCTTTCATCACTATCAAATTATATCCACGATTTCACCGATATACTTGTCATGCGGATCATGTCCTTCGTACATAGCCTTAGCAATATCTTCCGATATTACGCGCATCTTAAAGTAATCTTAATGCTAAATCAATTTATTACACCGTCTGCGGCCAACTTATTGATCGTCAAGCTCCGCAAAGATACAAAATATGTAATTATCAAAATACAATCAGCAAGTGCCCAGGCACAGATTTCCCCAAAATAGATACCATAATATCCTATGATACGAGTTAAGAAAATCGCGCAGGCCACCCTCATTATCAGCTGCGCAAAGCTTGAAAGCATAGGAATTATGCTGTTTCCCATACCCTGCAAGGTTGATCTGACAACATACAAAATGTAGAGAAGCGGGAAAAATACAGCCAGTACCTGCAGATAATTGTATCCATATGAAAATACCTTGGCGTTTGCAGTCCCTGTATCTATGAATAGTTTCATCAAAGGCTGCCCAAAAATGATCATCACCACAGAACATAAAATAGCCGTTATAATACCAAGCAGTACGCTTACTTTTACTCCGCTGCGTACACGTTCATAATCTTTTGCCCCCATATTCTGCGACACATATGCAACTACAGCTAATCCATAAGAAGATGCTGCAATCTCAAGAAGTGCATATATTTTTCCTGCTATGGTATATCCGGTGAGAAAAGAGAGCTCATACTGATTGATCCTATTGATGACGATAAGCCCCCCTATTGCAGTGATCACACTCTGAAGCGCCATTGGAAGGCCAATTGTCATCAGCTCTTTTACCACGGTAAATCCACTCTTTAATCCGGAGCTCTTTGCGGAAGTCGCATCAGCAATGCCCTGCCTGTTTTTATATACGTTATAACCACAGATAAGCATAACCAGGCATTCCGAAAGGATTGTACCGAGAGCCGCTCCTGCTATCCCCATATTCAGGGCGCTTACAAACAATATGTCCAAAACAATGTTGCACAGTGAAGAAACAGTCATCGCCATAAGATGAGTTTTGCTGTTTCCTCTGCTTCTTAAAACCGCAGCAAAAAGCTGATAAAAAATAAGAAAAGGAAGCCCTGCAAATATGACATCAACGTAGGTTTTAGCAAAAGAGAACACCTCATCTTTTGTATCAAGCACTCTTAGTACAAATCCGGAAGTGCCAAGCAGAAGCGCCACAAGAGATATGGTTAGACCGAAACAGATTGCCTTAGCCTTTTTATAGTACTGAGAAAAAGCAGCTTCGTCTTTTTCCCCATACTTATTACCCAATAAAACTGAAAATCCCTGGATTAAGCCTATGGCAAAACCATTCACCAGGAATATATACCAATCAGTTCCGCCTATGGCTGAGAGCCCTTTGGCGCCAATTTTCTGGCCTATAATGATGCTGTCTACAATAATGTAGAGCTGCTGAAAAACATTACCAACTATCAACGAAAAAGCAAAACTTAAAATCAGTGATAATGGTTTCCCCTTAGTCAGATCCCGATCTTCATTCATACGCCTATTCCTCCAAAATAGTAGCTGCATAATTCATCTGATGTAATTCCCCTTGTCATTTCTAAGATGGAATCATCTTCATATGCCATTTCATCATAATCATAGGCATATGTTTCAATCATTTCAAGATCTGCTGATAGGAAATATTAGACATCTATTAGACTTCTATTATCTTTTTATAAAGCGCAAAAAATTCCTTTGCAAATTTGTCTTACTATCATATAGGCTACATCAGGGGCAAAGTCAATATGTTTTATTGCAACATTCCCTTATATTTACATAAGAGAGCGCTCAGCATCTCCTCTCCCTAAGCCTCCAAATACAGTGGAATAATAGCCGGGAGTAAGTGCTGTCATCTCAAAACGTGATTCCACCTCATAGATTTTCCCGGATGCTGCGGCGATATCAATTCCCACCAATATCTCCATACAATGAAGACCATACTCCTTACTGCATCTGTTAACTCTTCCTGCACGGATCGAGTAAGCAAGTTCTGCCACACCGACACCTCTGCTTCCGTAATGGTCAAAGGGCATAGGATCGGACATTTTGTTTGTGCCGTTATAACCGTGGCTAAACGGAAGTGTTACCCAGTCGTTCTCCGGCAAAAGAATTTCTGTCTGTCCGCTAAATGTATCCGGATTTCCGACCTTCATAATTCCGTTTGTTCCAAACAGCATTATGAGATTCTGTTCGGAATTAATGGTGTTACCGTTGATGTGAAGGCTTACCAGCGCACCACTCTCAAATTTCAATGTTGCAGCTACAATATTACTTCCGGGTATCTGCCAGCTGTCCTTTGATTCATCAGTAAACAAAAGCTCCCTGTTATGCACTGGTGCAGGAGCAGTGAATCCACTGACTTCCTTCACCGGTCCAAGAAGGGATACCAAGGTAGCTATGTAATATATCCCCACGTCATAGGATAGTGCCCCGCCATCTTCCTGAAGGAATCTGAAAAGTTCAGAATTAAGGTTCTGGTTTCGATTGATCGATACCACACCGCCTGTCACTTCACCTATCATCCCACGTTCCAAAGCTAGTTTGGCGGTCTGTGTCCCGGCACCCAAAACAGTATCGGGAGCCACCCCAATATACAGATTTTTCTCATTGGCGATTCTGACAAGCTCTCTTGCTTTGTCTATATCTGTAGTAAACATTTTTTCTGTATATACATGTTTGAAAGATGCTCCGCCGGATCAAGTTCGTTTTTTACAAAATAATACCGGAGACCATAAAGTCCCCGGCATTAGCATAAGTTATTCGCCAACCGAAAGGGCAGCAACCAGTCTGATTGCTCCCTTATAAATCTAAATTATCATAGAATACCCATATTTAGAAAAAATGTCAAACTCTCCTATAAGGATTTCCTATAGTACCGCCTGGCCTCTTTACTTCTCGCTGATACATTATAAGTCATGGTTTCTTTTTTTTCTCGCATTTATTTCCAACCAAAACTTGTCCGGCCGGACAAGTTTTTTTAACCCCACCAGCAACTTTTTCCAACTGTTTATCCGTCAATTCTTCAATATTTCTTACAACTTCATTTATATCTTTCTTTTTATTATCAGCCATATCAGTGACCCTTGTTACTAAAGCCTTATCTAAGCCCCGCTTAAGTAACAATTATTCCTTTCCATCTAAATCATTGTTTATTGCTTAGAAGTATACTATATTAATTGTATAATATTATTTAAAAGGAGCCATTAAACCTTTATTATATTTTCATAAATATTGACATATGATATATCTTGATAATGCAGCAACAACAAAAGTTAATCCGGAAGTTCTGGAGGCTATGCTTCCCTATTTTAGTCAGCAGTTTGCAAATCCTTCTGCCGCACACCATTTCGGTCTTGAAGCAAAAAAAGCTGTTGAAAAAGCCAGGGAGTTTTGTGCTGAATTAATTGGAGCAGATCCTTCTGAGATAGTTTTTACATCAGGCGGTACAGAAAGTGACAACACCGCTATTTTTTCAGTGCCTGAGAATCGGCACATCATTACTTCTTTGGCAGAACATCATGCTGTTTTAAATCCATGTAAAAAAATAGAAGAACTTGGGCGCAGTGTCACTTTTCTCTCACCGAGTGAAAATGGCGATATTTCTGCTTCTTCCATTGAAAGCGCTCTAAAAGAGGAAACGGCTCTGGTTTCCGTCATGACTGCCAATAACGAGATAGGAACCATAACCGACATTAAAGCCATTGGCGCTCTGTGCAGATCCAGGAAAATACTTTTTCACACTGATGCAGTGCAGGCTTTTGGGCATATCCCTATAGATGTAAATGACATGAATATCGATCTTTTATCAGCCAGCGGTCACAAGCTTGGCGCTCCTAAAGGAGTTGGTCTCCTCTATATAAGGAAAGGCGTTCGGATTTCACCTTACCTTTATGGAGGCGGGCAGGAACAGGGGCTAAGATCCGGTACTCTTAATGTCCCTTCGATCATTGGTCTTGGTGAAGCGGCAAGGCTTAGCAGGATTCACCTGTCAGAGAGATCCAGAAAAGAAACGGATTTAAGAGACTACCTGATTTCAAGGGTTCTTTCCGAAATTCCCGGAGCAAAATTGAACGGAAGCAGCGTTGGCAGGCTCCCTGGCAATGCGCATTTTTCAATTCCACAGGTGAATGGCACAGAAATCATGGAACTATTATCCGGTAATGAAATATTTATTTCCACCGGCTCAGCCTGCTCCTCATCCAACTCACGGCCAAGTCATGTTCTCACGGCCATCGGCATGTCTGCAGCCGACGCCCGCTCTTCTATCCGTGTTACACTAAGCTATGAGAATACAAAAGAAGAAATAGATATTTTTATTCAGAAATTAAAAGAATACGTTGAAGCATTAAGAAATCTTCAATGAGAAGAGATTTCTTTTATCTCTTTAATCTCGTTGAAGATTTCTTCTTCCATTTCAGGAAGTTTCTCAAGTATTCTCCTTCTGGCCTCAGTGTCTCCACCCTCTTTTTCCATAGATGCCCTAAGTCTTTCGGTAAAATGCTTTGTGTTATCACTGATGCACTTTTTAAGGTCCTCGTCAGTCTCTGACACTATACAGGGTCGGACTATCTTAAGCCTGGCGGCATATGTCAGACTATCTTCGTCAGATTCCTTTGATCGAAACAGGATTTCTGCTACTACCATCTCCTGATACTCTCTTTTTTCCTTGCCCTCAAGCATCGCATTGTTAAATTCATCATCGGAGAGGCAGATTCCGCACTCATCTGTGAGAAAAGAGAACAAATCATCACTGTTTTCTGTAGGACAAATCCCCTTAGCAATCTCGCCATTAAGAATCAGTACCCAGTATGGTGTCCCATCACCGCCAAATTCATAAAGAAGTTCGTGAGACTCATCGCAGGAAAATTTGATAATCTCAATATCTTTTTTCTCCAGAATACCAGTCAGCGGTTCCACTTCCAAACACATGGAGCAGCCTTCCTGGTAAAAACATATAAGTGCCTTGGTTTTGTTTAGAATAATGTCTTTTGTCATATTTTTTCCTTCTTAATATAATTTCACTCCGGACTGATATGCAACCACCCCTGCCACATTTCCTCTAAAGTTATTCATGTCAGAGTAAACTCATGATGTCCGCTTCCTACCTTAGTAGCCTTATCCTCAAGACAAATCGTTGCAGAAGCGCCTGCAGGAACCTCCAGTAAATAGGTGTATTTTCCTGTCTCTCTATCATGCTTCCACTCTGCTTTTATTACTCCATAAGGCGATGTAAAATGGCCCTTCACATACTCATACGCTGTATTTATGCAAGGCTTTACATAAAAATGTCTGTAACCCGGCATATCCTCATCCCTCTGAATTCCAAGTACATACATGTAAAACCACTCTAAAACCGCACCGAGAGAGTAATGGTTAAAGGAATTCATGCTATTGTGACCACCAAAACCATTCTCTATAGTGAAGGAATCCCATCTCTCCCAAATGCTTGTGGCACCCTGAGTTACAGGATATAGCCATGAAGGGCAGGCTGTCTGAGTCATTAGCTTAAATGCATCATCCTCATGTCCTGTCATAGTGAGCATCGGGTTAAGCGGCGCTGTTCCAAAAAATCCTGTCTTCACAAGATGTCCTGTCTCTCTGGTCTTCTCGCTTAATCTGTCTCCCACCTTTTGTACAAATTCATCCTTTACCATTTTAAAAGCAAGTGGTAATGCGTAGGAGCACTGAGTGTGATCTGCAGTTTTTCCGGTTTTGTAATCAAAATACTTATCATTAAACGATGTTTTTAACTCATCGTATAAGCTGCCGTAGGCATCAGCATATTTATCATCACCTATAGCTCTTGCCATTTTTGACATCACATAGGCGTTATATCCATAAAAAGCATGACATATAAGTCCAAGATCCGTCTCCTCAGGTGCAAGCCAGTCTCCAAGTGTAAATCCGCCTGCCAGATTACCTTCCGCCCACATCTTTTCAGAATAATTCATGAAAAGTTTCATGGCTTCAATATTATCCCGGATAACCTGGATGTCACCATACTGCTGGAAAAGCTCATAGGTCACATGTAGCGCAGAGCTCTCATAGGTATAACCACCAAAGCCGCCGCCAACAGGCGCAATATCAGGATATTTTCCATTTTCTTCCTGAAGATCTCTCATTGCCATAAGCCAGTTTTCATAGAACATTCTGGTGTCGGCATTAAAGGTTGCTGTTCTTGCAAAAATTGAAGTATCACCATCCCAGCCCATTCTCTCGTTTCTTTGAGGACAGTCAGTGGGAATTCCAATAAAATTCGACTGCTGTGATCTTCTGACATTATCAATGAATTTATTTGTAAGCTCGTCTGAGGTTTCAAGCGATGAGCTCATATCATATGCCGATGAGAGCACCAACATCTTAACCTCTGATAGCTCAGGCTTTTTGGTAACCCCACTAATCTCAATATATCTGTAGCCTCTGAATGTAAATTTAGGTGTGTAGTCCTCTCCGCCTTCATCCCCTGCAAATGTGTAAAGGTCTGTGCAGTCTGCATCTCTTAGGTTTTCAACCATTAGGGTTCCTGTTTTTCCTGCAAATTCTGCTATGTCAGGATAAAGAAGCTCTGCATATCGAAGAGTTGCAACCTGTCCCTTCTCTCCATAGAGATGAAGTCTTGGAACACCGGCCACATTTACACCCATATCATAGATGTAAATACCTTTTTCTATCTCAGTTACTGACTTGGCAGTAAGCTCATAGGAAACTCTGATTCCATCCCCAATCTGTCCGATAAATGAGGGTTCTGTAAGGTTTACCTCAGGCCACTGCATAGGTCCCTTAGACATTGTTTCCGATTTTCTTATCTGTATTACAGGAATTACATCGGGCTTCATCCATTTAGAATCGTCATATTCAGGCGTATCAAAGCCCTTTATTCCCGGATATTTGTTTGCATCATAATGTTCACCGTGGAAAAATCCGGCGTAGGTCCATGGTCCTTCATCATAATATTTCCAGTCAGAAGTATTGGTCTCATAATTCTGAACACTTCCGTCTTCATACTCCAACTCTATCCTTCCAAGAAAGGATTCACGATCTCCGTAATAGTTATAATTACCAAGCACGAATGTCTGCGCATCGCTCCACCAGCCTGATGCAAGAATTACACCAATAGCATTCTCACCTTCAGAAAGCATATCTGTAATATCATAGGTCTGATACATCATATGTCTGTCATACTGAGTCTGTCCGGGATTAAACCAAGTGTCCGTAACGGGCTTTCCATTTACGCTGCACTCATATATTCCCCTTGCAGTAGCATAAAGCCTCGCCTTTGCAAGTTTTTTTGATTCCACCCTAAATATACTTCTTAGCATAGGAATCGACGTATGGCTGGGATTTTTCGTTATAACAGCATCGCTGTCCTTTGTGCTTAAAAGAATAGACGAAGAATCATTTGATGCCTGCATAGGATTTATGTGATAGGTTTTCGTATCAAGATAAACTATGCCATAGGGCTTCCTCAGATTTCTGACTTCAATCCTGTTTACAGTAACCCCCTGTCCTTTAGGGACAAAAAATCCTATATCGTTAAGTCTCGGATATGTATTTACATCATTATCGCCCAGAGGATTCAATACTCTTGGAGCTTCCATTTCTCCAAAAAACGTTTTTGTTACAGTGACATCAACTCTTTTCTCATCAATTAGCGCATACGCACTGTTCCCCATAACCTGAATATCTATAACATGTTCGTCATACAAATTGTCCTTAGAAATAATAGGATTTTTATCCTTGTCATCATAGTCACAGATATTAACTTCAGCATAAGGAACATCTTCTCTGTCTTCAGGAGCTATTCCAACTCTGTATATCTTCAGCTTATAGGGTTCTTCTGAACAATCAATCTCATATTTAAAATAGTTATCTCTGTCCTTTATTCTCTTATCGCCTCGTCCGAAAATCACACCGAAGCGGTTACTTTCATCATCAAATTTAAATCTGACCTTTAATCCAAATACACCTCTCACATCAGAACTCAGGTTGTATTTTGATGGTCCAATCCATTTTGCACCTCCGAAGCTCTCAGGAGATTCATCCATAAAACCTGTTTCAAAAAAGTTCTTACCACTTTCTGCAGTCTGACCATGATTATCAGCTGTTTTCACAGTCCAGTAATACGTTGTTCCTGCCTTAAGCTTAATTCCTTCATAAACTACTTCACTCATTCCGGAATCTTCTACTTCCCCTGAATCCCAGATTACTGTACCATCTGTTCTTGTTACTTCCAGTCTGTAATTTTTTTGCAGGGTATTATCCTTATCGCTCTCAATTTTCCAGGAAAATCTTGGCTTTTTGGAATCTATTCCCAACGGATTTGTTCTGTATTCTGTTTTGCAATCAATAATTTTCAATCCCATAAAGCTTGCTCCCTCTCCTTTTGTACTTCCACTTATTGCTTTTTTGTAACTCATGACTTCTTGCGAACTGTTTCCACTTTTCTCCCAAGAAATCAAATATTTCTAAATCAACTGACAGTTATATTTTATAATCCCCTTTACTAAATTTGTATTGCTAAAACCTCTGGAATTTACTAAATTTAACTAAATTTTCGGTGGACTTAAGATATTATGTGTGATAAAAAATTGTAGGAGGATAAAATAATGACATCTAAAGAACTTGCAAAACTCTTAGGCTTATCAGAAACAGCTGTTTCTTTTGCTCTGAATGACAAACCGGGCGTCAGTGAAAAAACCAGAAGTATGGTTAAGAAGGCTGCTATTGAACATGGAATGACCCCTGGTGGAAGTAAAAAACACAAGGGTGACGGAATCATCCATATAGTACAATATATTTCATTTACTGGTACTACAGGAAATGACTTTTTCAGAGATACAATAGACGGAATCGAATTCACCGCCAGTGAACTGGGAATTCGCACTGTTGTTCATTATGTTACAGGTTATGAGAATCTGGAAAGGGAATTAAAAGAACTAGAGACCTGTCATGCCTCCGGGATGCTTATTCTGGGTTTCATAATTGAAGAGAGGGAAATGTCTCTAATGTCATTCTGTTCATTCCCCATATGCGTAATAGAAGCCCATTTTACAAGCAGTAAGATTGACTTTATTGAGATAAACAACAGAGATGCAGGCTTTATGGCCACAAACTATCTTATAAAAAAAAGAGCCTGCCAGCCGGGATGTATCCGTTCTACCACCAGAACCTATGACTTTGACCAGCGCACTGAAGGTTTCTACGATGCCTTAAAATACAATATGATGACAAAATCAAAGTCGATAATGCATGAAATAACCGCCTCCACAATCGAAGATGCAGAGACGGAAATGCTTGAAATAATTGATAGAAAAGAGGAGCTTGCTCCAAGTTATTTTGCAGAAAACGACATTTTGGCCATTGGAGCCATGCGAGCTTTCCAGAAGCGCGGATACAGAGTTCCAGAGGATATCTCCATTATCGGCTTTGATGATATAACAGTTTCAAGCTATGTTGAACCGCCTCTCACAACGATTCATATTCCGAGAAACTATATCGGACGCATTGCCACAGAGCGCCTCTACGCCCGCATGACCCAGCACGACCATATGTCAATTAACATTCATATCAATGGTTATTTAGTTAAACGAGGTTCTGTGGCTCCGTTAAGCTCGAAGAATGTTCCTCAGTGACAAAGTGAGTGAAGCATCCGTCCTCAGTCTGCCAGTCGCAGAGATCATTTTCATATTTCATTGCAAATGGTGCATAGTTTACCATATATCTGCTATAATCGAAGAGGAGTTTACAGTGTTTTCAAGCAGGGGGTCAAATGAAGAAAAATGCAGTATTACTGGTTCTTATGGTGACACTTATGATCACATCCGGTTGCTCTAAGGCTGCCGCTGATGCAGGGACTAAGAGTAGTTTTGAAACGCCTTCAAAGGTACTGGAGGATACTTCGGAGCTGGAGCCTTTGGCTGATAAACCACAGGAAGTTTCGCCTGATGATGTGACTTTGACTGAAGATGTTCAGGCTGATGATAATGGCTTTGTGCTTGGAAAAAATGGTGAATCCGCTTCTACAGCACCGGTGGATGCAAAGCTGTCGCTTTCTAAGCGCCTTTGCGGAAAATATAGCTGTAAAAGCAGCGAAGGCGAATATTATATTCTTGATATCTATGAGTTTGCTGACAATCTCTATGCCCATGTGGGAATTTCCGAAGATGATGAGGATTCTGATTATCTTGGCGCATATACTTTCTGGGGCGCTGAGCTTATTCCTGATGATAAAGATGTAGCCAAAAACCAGAATGATAATGTTTTTGTCTGCAATATATTGGCCTTTTCCATAATGTCCAATATGGGCAAATATCAAAGTGCGCCCGAGCCTTGCAAATTGGTGATTGCTGATAATGGCATAGATTTTACAGGTGCATTTTTCTCCGGAAAAGAGGAAACATGTCATTTTGATCATGATGATAGGGTGGAGGATGCTTTTCCTTATATGTTCAGTGATGAAGCAGGTACAGGAAATCCATCAGAAAAAATGATAGGAATCTGGCGCGAAAAAGGCTCCGATAGTCCTCTTTATGTTGAATACGGTGAGAAAGGAATGTTCAAGATTTACAGAAAGACTCCCGGCGTTGAGGTTTTCTTTGCAGGTGGTGAATATCACTTTATTGATGGGGATAAGCTCTGCGGAACATACAGTATTCTTGGCAGCGGCAGTATGCCCATGGAATATGAAGCGCAGTTTGATATGAAGGATGATGATACCATAGAGCTTGATTTTATATACGATAATTCCTTGTTAAAAGACGGTAAAAGTCACATGGTTCTTGAGAAAATAGATGCGGATGATGTGCCTTTTGTGACAATGGATATGGTCAGAGAGGTGCTGACTGACGATTATAATTATGATGCTTATACTTTACCAAGTGACCATTATGATGATGGCTTTTATGGCGTGTGGATTGGCGCATATAAGAATCTGGAGGACGCCCAGAAGCTGGCTCAGCAAATAGAAGATCAGGGAGCTATAGCATCGGTTGTCTTTTCACCTGAGTGGGAAAATCTGAACTCACAGCCGTTTTACTGTGTGACCTACGACAGATTTGAGACGGAGTCATCTGCAGAAGGTGCTCTTACTAATGCTAAGACCTCCGGTTATGACAACGCATACATCAAGTTTTCCGGAAAAAGAGTGATGCATCGCATTTATTACACGGTGTATTCCCATGATGTTATGCTTTTTTCAAAGGATCAAGTTGTTTTAAGCGGCGTCAGCACCACTTCATTGATGGGTGATGATGAAAAAAAGATGACTCTTATCATCGATAAAGATACAACCTTTGATTCTTCCTGCGATATGAGTTTTTTTGGAAATTATGAAAAAGGCCAGTCAGTGCTTGAGTGGTTCCTTAAAAATGACGAGCTGACAAAGTCTGATCCTGACAGCTATTCCAGCGGCGGCCCGGCACTTTTAGGTATTTTTGATGTGGCGATAACAGGTGATCATGTAGACAGATTTTACGGAAGTTATTGGTGGGACTAATTCCTTCTTATAAGAGTTATTCTAATTATATTTCCGCAATACTTCTACACAGAAAACAAGGGGCTTTGCTTTAGATCTAATCATCTAAAGCGATAGCCCCTTTCTTATACTGCTCTGTTGTTTTCACGATTATTCTTTATTTAACTCTCTCTGTTCAGGTTATTTCACCACTTCCCACATCTGGCCCATGTTTTGAAATCCATCCTGTGGCATGCATCCTTTACAGGTATGTCCTTCGTCCTTCTGTCCTGAAGAACAACCACTGCATCCGGAGCATCCTTTCGGTGAAAATACCACTCTCTTTATGATTCCCATATTTTCCAGATATTCCATCTGTCTGGTAACATCCATGACACTAGTATGAAGTTCCATCGCCAAAAGCTCTGTTGTTCTGGCGTGGCCATCCTTTAACAATTAATCTACTACTGCAAATCGTTAAATTAGCATATGCGGCAGAACTCTCAAACATAAATCTATTCCTTGAAGTTTTTATCTTAAATGTTCATCATTTTTCAAAAAAACATAACGCCATAACACTATTCATTTACTTGATGTATTGCTCTAAGGCTCTTCATCAGTGGATGATTTTTGCTCAAATCCTCGCCACTATCCTCTGCTGCTTTTTCGATCAGCTTCTGTTCTTCCTTTTCCATATCAGATGAAAGGGATCTTAAAGCTCTTTCCGAATCCGGCATATTACCACTTCCCATATAGAATATCTGCGGAACAAATCCCAATGTAGATGCAGTGTAGTATTTTCCGCAGAACTGATTGGCATTTTCGATGCAGGTTGGTTCCCATATGGGAGTATTTATGGAATTAGTGAGATAAACCAGAACCAGATTGTTTTCAAAATCTATCATTGTCAGTGTCCCTGTCCAGCCCTGGTGGCCAACTGTGCTATCCGGAGACTGTGTTCCAAAATACCACTCTCTCATGCCATCCGCTTCTCTCCACCAACCTATTCCATAGTTGGGATTGTTACCTGCCTGAGGTGCAATAAAGAGCTCTCTAGTATTATTTGAGAAAAAAGCATTATTGCCATATCCGCCTGTGAGCATTACAGATGCAAGTTTTGCAAGATCGGTTGCATTAGCAAATAGTCCTGCGTGGCCCGACATTCCTTCCATGGTATAATAACATTCCTCATCATGAACTTCTCCCTGAATAGTCTCTGTGCGGACTCCGGGAAAATCTATGATGCCCTCTCTGGTATTTCCACTCAGTTCCGTTGCTGCGCAGTCGTCTTTTCCAAATCCGTTCTCCAACGGGCAATATGTAATGTGTTCAAGCCCCATCGGTTTCCAAAAAGTTTCTTTAAGAAAGGTATTAAGATCTGTCCCTGAAATCTTTTCCACAATCAATCCCAGAATCATATAATCGATATCAGAATATCTGGTTACTGTCCCAGGTTCTGTCATAAGCGGTGTGCGACAAATTCCCTCTCTGAAAGTCTTTTCCTTATCCGCATCCTTAACATATAGAATGTTATCAACATCAAATGTCAGTTTCTGATTTACAGTGTCATACTTATCATTATGATAATGGCCGCTATCCGGGAAGCCTGCTCTGTGCATCAAAAGATCTTTTATCGTTATTCTCGATTTCCATTCCTTTATAGTATCAAGCCCCGGATAGTTTCCATCAAAGCTTGCAAACGGCACTTCCAGTGTTTCTGATACAAATTCATCACCCAAAATATCCGTTACTTTTGTATTAATAGAGATTTTTTCCTTGTCAATAAGGTACTGAATAGCGTATGCTGCTGAATACATTTTTGTATTAGATGCAAGATCATACATGGTATCGTTTGTTACGGGTATACCTTTTGTAATCCTCTCTCCGTTTTTTTCATATGAGTTTAAAAGCCCCCATGAGTTCTGGTATACACACCGTCCATCCTTGACAATTGCCAGCTGTGCACTGGAAAAACCGTTTTCGACATCTGCACTTATGATTTTATCGATTAGCTCTAACGGTTTCTCATCAATATTCACATCCTTCGGTGTTCCTTCAATTACTGTAGGATATGGTATTTTTACTGTGATTTTGCTTTCGGGATTTAAAGTCTCTATATTAGAAATCTGAATTGTATTGTTTCCATTAAGACTAATATCTGATATATCCAATACGTAATTGCCACCGGCAATGCCTGCAGTTTCAATTTCATGATTATTTATAAAAAGATCGAAGTCCTGAATATCCTCCGATATTTCAAAGAAGACCTCACCCTGACCTGAATAGCCATTAAAACTGAACATGCTATTCATGGCAAGTGTACTATCAATATATCCCGCCTTATCCGGGAATGATTCTTCAACCTGAAAATCTCCACTTGGAAAACCGTCGATTTTCACAAGGCATCCTTTTGTTTTGCTTACAGTAGCATTCACCATGGCATTAGCCAGATTATGCATGGTCAGTTCCTTTACTCCGCAGGAACTGCAAAACAAAAATAATGTTGTTACATACGTTAGAACCATTAACTTTTTCATCTATCTTTCCTCCAAGCACTAGAATAATAGATACTGTCCAACATATGTCCAACACTCATTCCACATAAGCAGCCCATACCCTCTATGTCTTGCCGAACTATGCATAACTATGCTCCTTAACCTGTTTTTTTTCGTCCCAATAAGTACAATAGGTTCGCCGAAAAACAAAGCTACAGTAACTGCTAATAAGTCTAAGCTCAAGGTATCTAAATTAAAGAAGAAATCTCAGAAAGTAACCATAAAAGTTGCCGGTTCTAATGGGAAATTGAAGATAAAGAACACCTCTTCCAGGAAGCTTAGAAAATATACTGAAGAAAAAGATCACTCTCACATTTAAAAAGGGTGCTCCAAAAGGAACCTATAAATCCAAGGTAAATATCGGTGCCTCCAAAAAAATGAAGAAATCATCTCAGATAATAGAGATTGTAGTTGAGTAAGAGTTTTTGCTAATCTAACTAGGGCATCTATACAGACTTCGCTAATCACCGGGAATCAGTGTAGCTGTTTATATATTTCTCGACTATATTATTTAGATAAAATATGAAACAGCTACACTAATACTACTGTTGCCAACTTCTTTCCTAAATAGATACCAAAAATACAACAACAAACGCTCAGAGCGACATATACTCCTCCAAGAGCATATGTTTTGTTTTCGAACAACTGATATGATTCAAGTGAAAAGGTTGAGAACGTAGTGAATCCTCCACACACTCCGGTCTTCCAAAAAAGAACCGTATTAGGAGATACGTTTCCTTTTCTATCAGTTATTCCAACTATAAATCCTATAAGGATAGCTCCTATTATATTTGTTATAAGCGTGAGAACAGGAAAACCTGCTCTCACTGGTATTAGGCTTATAGCATATCTCGCTACTGCTCCCAGCGCACCACCAAGCGCCACAAATAAAAAACTCATTTTATTTTATCCTCTGTCATTCTAACGAAATTTTGAGATGAAACCTGCTTTTGCATTTGTATATGCATCCCGGTTTCAACCATATTATGAAGTTTTATTTTCATCCCCGCTTTTTGGTTCTCCTTCTACAAGTTCAAAGCGGTCATCCGGTTGTTTGCATCTTGGACAGACATCAATATCCCTTATGCTTTTCCCTTCTTTTTCCTCATCAAATATGTATCCGCATACTCTACATCTGTAAACTGCCATAACTATCCCCTCCTTAAGCAGTTGAAAAACTAATCCGTGACAATTTCACAAAATTTTGCATATGTACATTTTAATAGTATCATACGAAGCAGCCAAGGCAGAAGGAATATTAACGTTCCAATAAGAATAATGGCAATCACTGAGGCATCATCAAGATTTTCAGATGAAGCAGATAAAATCATTTACTAATAATTGGGTTAATTATGAGTGAGACAGCACACTGGGCTACTGTCATCAAATAAGTCGAGTTTATTACTTGCCTAAAGCCAGTTTTTATGTTGACATACTACGACAGCAGTAGTATATTTACTATGACAGTCGTAGTAACGATTATCGTAGTATAAAATATAAACGCGGGTGATTTTTATGCAGCAGATCAGCAGTGATGTGATCCGGGGTTATAACGACACCATTATCCTCTTTCTCCTAAGAAAAGAGCCTTCTTATGGATATGAGATATCCAAAAACATCAGGGCTATGTCCGAGGATAAATATCTGATAAAAGAAACAACTCTTTATTCGGCGTTTACCAGGCTTGAGAAGAACGGATTTATTATCTCCTTCAGTCGGGAGGCTGACAATGGGAAGAGACGCACTTACTATCAGATAACTGACTCCGGACAAAAGTATTATCAGGAGAAGTGTGAAGAGTGGCAGTTGACCAAGGATGTTATTGAGCGATTTATATCGCAGTAAATAGAGGGATTTTTATTAGAACAGGGGAGCCAATAGACTATGGAGACAATAAGAAAATATCTTGAGACAATGTTCATGAGCCTGCCGGACACTGACGCAGCAAGGCGTGCAAAAGAAGAAATCATGTCTATGACAGAGGATAAGTATAATGAGCTTATAGAAAGCGGAATGTCAGAAAATGAGGCCGTTGGGAAGATCATCACAGAGTTTGGAACTATCGATGATCTAAAGGACTCCTTGGGAGCCATAGAAAAGGGAACAGTACGAAGACCTGATGAATCATTTAAGCCTAATGAAACTTTTACTCATGGAGTACAGGGGATTCCGAATCCACCTGTGGAAGTTAAACAGGTGACATATAGAGGGGGGAAATCACAGAACCGTGAACTCCGCCTGATATCTGTAGATGAAGCAAATGCTTTTTTGGATGACTGCACCTTTAGCAGATTCCTTTTAGGCCTTGGTGTTGCCTGCTGTATTATTGCTCCTACAGGCCCCATTATGGGAAGCGCCATAAGCGAAAATTTTTACGGATTTTTGGGTGACTTTTTCAGTGCTCTTGGTGTAGTATTCCTATTTATTGCTGTGGCATTGGGAGTTGGACTTATCATTCTTTCTTCTGCCAAGAACAAGGAATGGAGCTTTCTTAGGAGAGGCGTTTCAATCCTTGACTCTGTTGCAGAGGAATACATCAGAAATGAGAAAGCTGATAACATAAGCAGCAAATCAACCATGCTGGCAATGGGAATAGTGCTCTGTGTTTGCAGCGTTATCCCTGTTATTTTCTTTGGAATATTCTCTATCTTCCCGTTCCTTTCTGAAGGCGTTGGACCTGCACTGATATTTGTTATTACCGGAGCCGGTGTGTTCTTTATCATTAATTCCTCCAGAATAACAGATGCCTGCGACAGACTGTTGGGATTAAATGCATAGATTTCCGCTTTTGCCCACAAAAAGTCATGACTTCTTGAACGCAATAAGGAAAATGCGATTCCCGAATTTCTGATGAAATTAAGGAATCTATAAGTAATGAGATTTGTCTGAGTAATTCTTAAAACAAATTCAGATGGTTTTCCATTTGATTTTGAGACACAATATGTGATCATACTATTCTGACCATATACACGCAACCTAATACATACAGCCCTATGAAATTTTTCGCTAACAATTAGCCAATTTATGTAGAAAAATAAGTCAACACCATACTAAACCTTGTGTTCTGAATAAAATTTTCAACAAACTCCACGTAAAAAGTATTTAAAAAACATTCAAATTTGCCCTAAAGTAAATTTACCCTCTCAACGATATAGTAATCGGACGCGCAAAAAGAACATTCAAATGGCCAAAGAAAATGAAAAAAAAATAAGATGATTAAATGGAGGTTTTCTCTTATGTATATGTACGAATTATTTCTTTCAAATGATGTAAATGGCAAAAAAGTTCACTTTATCCAGACTAACCACAAAGTAGACAACCTGGAAAAATGGCTCAAAAAGCTCGTAAAAGATAATACAATTACTGAAGATATTGCAAACGCAGTAACTTTTGTCTGGTAAAAAGTTATATATTTCATAAAAATATGGGGCTATCGGCGGATGATGATGTAAATAACCATCCGCCGATAACCCCATATTCAATGGAATTTCTAATATCTATTTCACTAGTACATTTATGATCGTTTCGCTTTATTCTGCTCGCTTATCACTTTAGCATCTTCGCTAAGTAGTTTTTTAACCTTTTCTGTCTGCATCATCCTGATCGCCTCAATTGCACATCTGTAGATCATCTTCAGCTCGCGGCCATCAGGATCATCTGAATTGCATTTTTGTTCTACAGATTCAAAATATTTTTAGCATTTAGTAATTATGCATATTTTTCAGACTGATCTTTAAGTACCTTATAATTGCATACCTTCTGTATCACCATTGGCCAGATAGCCACAACAAAAAACCATAAGATGCAGCGGGATATGAAGTGTCCCCAATGTCCACCAAGCGCTGCAACGATTGTTGCCGGTGCAAAGTATTCTTTCCAGGTGAAAGCAATCATAAATCCTACAAACGACAGAATCGGAAGATCTTTTGCTCCAACAGGAATCTCATACTTGATATAGTGGCGCTCAACATAGCTTCCAATTAAGAGTCCGATAAATGCACCACACGCCTTAAAGCTATCATTCATCATCTTTCCGGGATCTACGAGGAGTGCTCCGTCTACATAATCCATGGGATAAGGTTTCTGAGTAATATATATCAGGGATAATATTACAGCGATAACTCCAACAACTGACAAGATATCGAGTGTTTTTTCATTACCATCTATTCTCTTCTGAACAGCTCCTACTATGCAGATTATTATCACAGCTTCTGTAAAACCTACAATAACATCCTGCGGAGTATGTACACCAAGAAAATTTCTTGAAAATCCGGTCAGAGCTATCAGTACTGCACAGATTACAGCGAGCCATGTCCGCTTATTTCTCTGCCAGGCAAATGTTGTACCATAGGTACACGTCGCGCTCATAGTATGTCCACTAGGGAACGAATATCCGGTTGCTGCTACTTTTGAATCACCCGCAGGCTCAATCAGATCTGATCTTATCCAGGGACGGTAGGCACAAACCGTCAGTTTGATCACTCCATTTATCAGTTCTCCTACTCCTAAAGTCATAAGAGCACGGTAACCCCATTTCCTATCCACTGCCCAGAAAATGAAAAATGGCAGAAAAGGCATAATATCTACCGCTACTTTTGAAATGCTATTAAAAAACTCATCAAAAAGTCCGCCTGTTGCATTTCTAATTTCCTGGAGCCATAACAAATATTGAATATCAATCATTTTTCTTTCCCCTCTTTCGTTATTTGCTGTTCGTGAAACTTGCTTTAGCTAAACAAATTATCAGTTTTTTCTACAAAACGATTCTTCGATTTTGTATTTTAAATCACGTTGTCCAACAAATGTCTAACAAATAGGAAAAGAAAATATTATCTTCATTATACCGGCTTATCTTCGTGTGCAAATTTTTTAATGTTTTTATATGCATTGACATTAAGTACACACATAATTACCACAAGAGCCAGCAGGCATGAGTACATGAGTAATTCATTACTGCTGTCACTGCAAATCATGGCAACAGAATCATAAATTCCATGAATCATAATGGCTGTAAGAACACCTTTGCGCCTCATTTTTGCTGAGCCTCTAGCATCACCCATAAGTTCAAGACTCTTAGCCTGCCCGTAATAGTATCCCATGTATATTCCAAAAATGCAGTGTCCAGGAAAAGCCGACCGCAGATATGCCGTACTGGCATCTGAATCAAAAAGATAGAGCAGGTTTTCAACTACTTCGAATCCAATTGCAACTGTGGTAGAATAGACCACTCCGTCAAAGCGGAAATTAAATGCCGGATGCTTCCAGGTAAACTTTTTCAGCACAGCATATTTACATATTTCTTCAGTAAAAGCTGCAACCAAAAACGCATCCAGAATATTGAACATTATAGTTCCCTGGTCAGCTATCACACTCACCCCAGCCTCGATGATATTCTCGATAATGGTTGCTACTATAGGCACTGCCAGGGCTCCCCACAAAAACAGCTTCAAAAGAAGAGAAACCGGCTCCGGTTCGATCCTGTCAAGTCTGTAAATAAAGAAAATCAGGATAATCGCCTGAATGAAGGAAATTCCCATGGCAACCGTCATGCTTCCGGACTCCATGGTAAAAGATGTAATGATAAGTCCCAAAGTCAAAAGCACTATCATTACCATCGGAAGTTTCCTAACATAAAAGGTATCCTTCTGTTCAATATGTTCCCCGGGAACCATCGTTCCGCATTTACCGCAAAATTTCTGTCCCTTTCTTATCACGCTACCACAGTTTGTACAATTCAAAACTCATCCCTCCTCACAATTAAGCATTCTTTCCTTTATCTATAATTAATCGGTGTGGATGTGTCAATATGTATCAGTACAAAATTTGCAATTCTTCACTTAACTATATCCAAAGCTCTGAAACTGTCGCATTTATCAATCGTATCAATTGATCCGTCTTCATTGTAGGAAAACTCTGCCACGCATACGCTTCTGTGGAAGAGGCTTCCTCCCGGCAGATCACCGGTGTGATAAAAGAGGTAAGAGTGTCCCTTGAAATCAGCAATACCGGGGTGATTTGTAAAAACTCCACCTTCCTCTGTCATCAGAACACCGCCATATTTCCATGGTCCTGTAGCCGAATCTGATACAGAATATGCAAGATGCTCATTCTGCTTATCAACCCCAAATGCTGCATAAACCATATAATATAACCCATTTCTCTTATAAAACCATGGTCCTTCACCGTAAGAGGTTCCTGTATCATGGCTACCCTTTGCAAAGGACTCCTCTGTCATCGGAACTTTGACTATTCCCACTTCTTTATCATAAGAAATCATATCCTCATTCAAAAGTACATATCTAAGTTCCGGGTTTCCAAAGTACAGGTATGCCTGTCCATCATCATCTATAAAAACAGTCGGATCAATATCATTCCAGTCTCCCTCATCCACAAGCGGATAACCAAGATCCTTAAACGGTCCTGCCGGATTGTCAGATATACCAACTGCTATAGCCATCCCTCCGTCTTTTTTGTGCACCGGGCAGTAGAGATAAAATTTCCCGTTTCGCTCCACTGCCTGTGGCGCCCACGCCCTGTCATCGGCCCAGCTTATATCATCAAGTGAAAAAATCACTCCATGATCTTCCCAATGTGCCATATCCTTTGTAGAAAAACATCTCCAGTCCTTCATTGTATAAAAATCATTTATCAGTTCATCCTCGTCATGAGTTGTATATAAATACAATGTATCTCCATATACCATTGGCGCCGGATCAGCTGTATAGATATCTTTTATTATTGGATTTTTTACAAATTTAATTGATTCTTCCATTAGTCTCATCTCCTTAAAATCTGATTATAAAATTATACAAATTAAAAGAGCAGTCTACTCTTCACAAATGAATGTAAACTGCTCAGTTAGTGCTAATCTTGCGAAGTGACACTGATTTTTGATGAAATCATCTACGTGTCAGTTCACTGATCCAAATAAGCCATATTCCCGATAGTGAATTGCGGTATATCGTCACTATCATTTATTATTGGCTATCCAACTCAAAATCCTCTTGAACACTATCAAGTCCGTCGGCTGATACCTTAATGATCACCTTTCCTTTGGAGTATCCGGAGCGCAGTATTGCCATTGCACGTCCGCGGAAGCTTTCTGATTCTCCGTCTGTGTAATTATCCTCGGTCTTAGGATTTCCTGAACCAAAACCGGCAAGTACTGCGCATCCTGAGACTTCAGCATTTATCTTAAGTTCTCCGCAAGGCACCACATTGCCTTCATTATCAGTTATTTCAATTCCAACGTAGATAAGGTCATGACCATCAGCTTTAGCTGTCTTCTTTTCAGGAATCAATCTGATCCTGGCAGGCTCTCCGGTTGTTACCAGAATGTCTCTGCTGACCTCTTTACCGCCTGCGTAGCTTACGGCTTCTACCTTTCCTGGTGCATATTCAGTGTCAAAATATGCAGAATTTGGCATCGGACGTTCCATATTAACAGGCTTTCTTCCGATTGACTTACCATTTACAAACACCTCGACTTCTTCTGCTTTTGAGAATACAACCAGGCGAACAGGCTTATTCTCCCATCCTTTATAGTTCCAGGTCGGTGTAATAGCAGGGAATCCCCACATTGTCATGACTTCAATCTTTCCAAAATACTCGGGATGAAGTGTAAAGAGATATGTCTTTTCATTCCCCCAGACCACGCTTCTGTAAGCGCCCTGTGGCATCAGATGTCCCAATATGTCATAGTCCGCATCATTAGCGCATCTCCAGGGATACGGTGATCCTGCACTTGGCATGAGAGCCCATCCGTTGGATTTAACAACAGGATCATTTTCATCTTCTATGTAGGCTGCTTTTCCAATTCCTGCCTCTCCGAGGTAATCCCAGGCTGTCCAGGTGAAATCTCCTATTACATAGGGAAGTCTTTCCACGAGCGGCCATCTGAATCCTATCTCCTTGGGGAAATTCTCAGATCCCAGCATAACTCTCTCCGGGAATAACTCATGGTCTCTTTCATATAATTCTTCCATATAGTTATATCCGACAATATCAAGACCATTGGTAAATGGCTCAGTGATTGTCTCCCAACTGGTATCAATAAGTCCTTCAGATGAGTTCTGCATCTGACTCTGTCCTTTCATAAGCTCATCATCAAGGCCACTCCACAAGGAACATATTCCATTGCTTACCGGTCTTGTTCCATCCAGTTTTTTGATTGTATCTGCAAGTTTGGTGGCTATGGCATATCCATCGTTTAAGCCTCCCCTTTCGGGAATCTCATTACCTGTTGACCAGATGATTACTGACGGATGATTTCTGTCTCTTCTTATAAATGCAGTTAAATCCTTCTCCCAGTCGTTATCAAAAAACTGACTGTAATCTCCTCCGCGCTTAGCAATTCCCCAAGCATCAAAAGCTTCATCAAAAATATACATGCCCAGTCTGTCACAGGCTTCTACAAGCGCTGCTGAAGGCGGGTTGTGAGCTGTTCTTATAGCATTAAAGCCTGTTTCTTTAAGCTTTTTCACTTTTCTTGCTTCAGCTTCATACAATGAAACCGCTCCAAGAAGACCATTGTCATGATGAAGACATCCACCTTTAAGCTTTACTGTCTCACCATTTATTCTAAGACCGCGCAGAGCATCAGCTGTTATAGTACGCACTCCAAAAAGAGTCTCGGAAATATCAAAAGCCTCCGCTTTTTCTGAAATAATGTGCGTGCGATATGTTCCAATACTCTCGACCCTCGCTATAACCTTGTAAAGATTAGGATGTTCAACATCCCATAATTTAGGGTCTTTGAGGTTTATTGCAATATCAGCCTTCTGAACCTTTCCTGCATTTATCTGAATGACACGCCCTGATGAACTAAGAACATCATCCGAACCTTCCTCACAGATTGACACAGTAACCTTGGCAAGCCTGTTCTCCGTCGTAGAATTTCTAATCTCCACTTCCGCCTCCAAAAAGGCATAACCATCTGATACCTCTTTTGTGCGCACAAAAACTCCATCAGGAACTATATTCACTTTGGGACCATGGCAGAGCATCACACCTCTGTATAAGCCTGATCCTGTATACCATCTCGAATTCACATACATACTTGTATTACAGTTAATCGTAATTCTGTTTGTCTCTCCGAAAGTCACATAATCAGTTAAATCAACATAAAATGGTGCATAGCCATAGTGCTGGCTTCCTACCTTGCATCCATTGATATCAACGGTTACGTTCATCATAGCCCCGTCGAACTTAAGACCGACACTTTCATTTTCCCATTCCTTGGGTATATCCACATATTTTGTATAATTTGTAAGTCCTCCGACGAAATATCCACTGTCAGATTTTGCCGGAGCAGCTGCCTCAACCTCAGTACCTATCATCCCATCATGAGGGAGATTTACCTCTACCCCGGGATCTTCATTTAACATCCCAAGAGAATCCACAAATCCTCTTCTGAATATCCACTTGTCATCAATACATATGTTTTCCATAGTTTTTCACCCCTATATATGCTACTTTATATCTGACTCTGTCCAATCGGATACAGATACCGTAAGCGCCCAAAGGACATACGCTACTGTTAACCAACTCCAATATAGATTATATATACAAAAAGAGCAGTCTACTATCCATAAATGAATGTAAACTGCTCATTTCATGCTTTTTTATAAAGTTGCATTCATGCTTCCAAGTCTATAGCCTTTCAGATCCAATGTCACAAACAGAAAACCTATTTTCTTGAATTTCTCATAAATCTTTTCTCTCATCGTATCTTCTGCAAGCTTCATGATATCCCGTGCAGGCACTTCTATTCGCGCCATTATTCCATGCATTCTCACACGCTCTTCCAAAAAGCCGTTTTCGATAAGAAGTACAAACAATATGCCTGATACGATTATTTGGCAGATGACTGACCGAATTTCAGATTACCGTCAAGCACAGCAACCTTGCTGGCATAAAATGAGAATTCTCCGCTATCCAACAGATTCCCTTCATCATCCGTTACTCTGATATCAAATACCAAAATATGCTTACCGGTCTTAAGTTTCATACATTCGCAGTAAATGTACTCCGTATTGACAGCAGGGAGCAGGAAATTAAGATTAGCAGACACTGTTGTTACATAGTATCCGCTCATACTTCCCGTTGCACCTGCCATAGCATCGACAAATGAAAGAAGTGCTCCTCCATGAATACTTCCATATGTATTGTGAAGCCTCTCATCACATTTTATCCTTGATTTGCTGTATGTCGGACTAAGCTCCAATACCTCAAAGCCAATAAACTTGTTGTATTCATTTGCATATAATTCAGAGAGCATCTTCTCTCTGATAGCATTTTCTTTCTCTGTTCTTGCCTTTCTCATTGAACAAAAAATCTCCTTTTTAAGTACTATTATTTCGCTTTTTTATATACTCTAATGATTGCAAGAGTACATATTATCTGTCCTATATATTAAAATAAGATTCAATGTTCAAATTATACCACCTGCGCACATATTATATGAAAAGATATTGCAAGCCCTGTCATCAATATAGACATCACAGGTAATCTTCCTGGAATTAGATCCGTACTTTTCAACAATCTCCGGCAGATTATCATTAATTGCATCAAAGTTCAGTCCATTTTCTCTGCAGAATTCAATTGCTTTTGCAAGTGGTTCTCCTGCTCTGCAGGTCCAGAGTATCAACTTATCGCCTTCATTTTGTTTCCTTATAAGAAAATCGATAAGCACTTTATTTGCAGGTCCCACTTCCGGCCAGATGCCAAAACTCAACGTACCATCAAAATCTATTGCATATATCATAATCAGCCCTCACTTTCCGGCTTTTATAGCTTTCTAAATTTCTGAAGAAATTTCTGAATCCTGTGCCTTTCCGAACGACAACAAGGAAAAATCGTTCGGAAATCTGGCTTTGCCAGACACGCCTTCATCTTACGATGAAGCCTGGTCCATTACGGATTAAGAATTTCTGAAGAAATTCTTAATCCTATGCCTTTGATTCAAGAAACCACTTTGCCCCTGAAGGACAATCCTCAAAATACAGATGAATCTCCTTGCCATCAACTATGCATGTATAAAGAAGACCTGCTCCTCCGGCTCTTCTGCTTGCCCCGGGAACACAGTTTTTAACCCTGGTGATATCGTATCTCGTCCCATCCTCCCATTCTATGGAAAGCGGTCTGACAATGCCTTCATCCGAAAACTCAACTATAGTATCAACATATACTTTATGTCCTATCCTCTTAGCCATAATTTCTTCTTTATCCTTCCTTTTCACCAAGAACATTATTGCCGTTTTGAAAATATCCCACCGGATGTATCATGTGGTCATCAGCCTTGGCATCAAGCCCTGACAGGACCTTGTCATAGTACATGATTCCCCTCAGCACAGCATCATAACCAAATCTGCGCCTTAGATCTGTCACAGCAATGTCTGCTTTCAAATATTTTTCCCGAATCTCCTCACTTAAGAAAATATCTGTCTGGTGCGGAGATGTATCCGGTACAAGATTTGATACCCTCACGCCAACACTTCGTATCGGATGCTCCCAATTGTAGTTCTCCTTAAACAGTTGCCAGGCATAACCTGCTATTTCCTCTGAAATGTTAGTAGGTATTTTTACTCTGTGCTGCCTTGTGAAACTGTAAAGTCCATTATCCCTGATGCTTATTCCTATGACATCACCTATGAAATGGTTCTCCCTGAGCCTTGCTGCCACACTCTCTGAAAGAAGATATAAAACCATCCTCACATCGTCATCACTAACAAGGTCTCTTGGCGTTGTAGTACTGTTACCGATACTTTTTATCGGTGCATAATCTCCTATTGCTGAAACAGGCGTATGGTCTTCGCCTCTTGCAAATGCAGACAACACATATCCTATTTTTCCAAAAATATCATGAAGAAATTCCGGATCTGCCTGCGCAAGATCACCTATAGTAAGAATCCCGTATTTTCTCAGCTTAAGACTTGTCCGTCTTCCTACATACAGAAGATCGGATGCAGGACTTTTCCAAAGGATGTCTCTGTAGTTGTCCCTTGTTATCGGGGTGATTGCATCAGGCTTTTTATAGTCAGATCCGAACTTGGAAAAGATCTTGTTCCATGAAACTCCGATTGAAACTGTGATTCCAAGCTCTGCCTTTATCCTGTCTGAGATTTCTCTTGCGATGGACATTCCATCAGAAGTCTTTAGCATTTTTGCCGCATCAGTAATGTCAATCCATGATTCATCAAGACCATATGGCTCCACAAGATCTGTGTAATCACTGTATATTTTTCTGGCTTTTCTTGAAAACCTGATATACTCGTCATAATGCGGAGAGACAAAGACAACATCCCTGCAGGCTTCCCTTGCCTGCCAAAGCGCCATTCCGGTTTTGACTCCGCGCCTTTTTGCTATATAGTTTGCCGTAAGGACAATTCCATGTCTTGCTTCCGGATCTCCTCCAACTGCCATAGGAACGTCCCTCAACCCGGGATTATGCAGCATTTCCACGGCAGCGTAGAAACAATTGCAGTCCGAATGAAGTATAATCCTCTCTTCCACATAATCACCACTTTCTATCTCATATCTAAAGGACTGGCAGTCAAAATCTGTTTGCAAACATATGTTCTTTGTGCTTTACATTATAAGAACGTTTGTTCTAAAATGCAACCACTAGATATTGTTATGTACATTTTATTGGACATTAAATCTCAAATCCCTTTTTGCAGTTGGGCTTATGGCATCTTCATTTATACATATCCCGAACATTCATTCGCTAGATGTTGTGTGATTAATTTTTCTCCTATATTATTGATATACTTTGCTTAATCACTATATTAAATTCATATATCAGCGTTTTCCAAAGAAGCTCTATTTAAACATGAAAAAAACTGACAACCCGTTACAAGTTGCCAGCTTCTTAGTATGCAAAGCTATCATCATTATATTGCGTATTGAATCAGGAGTCTGAGCACATTCTCAGCACCGTCTCTATGACTTCTTTCATATCCGTGAGAAGCATATACTCCTGCACCTATAAGACCATGCTTAAGATCACTTCCTGCGGAAAGTGTTGCCTCAACATCACTTCCGTAATGCGGATAAATATCTATAGCATAATCAGCCCCACTGTCTCTTGCTGCCTGAACAAGCCCCTGAACCACAGGATAGCTGTAAGGGCCGCCGCTGTCCTTTGCGCAGATGGAAACCTGCTTTTCAGTACAGGTAAGTCCGTCTCCAACACAGCCCATATCCACTGATATTGCTTCTGTACATCCCTCCGGAACATTGCCGCAACCGCCGTGTCCAACTTCCTCAAAAACGGTGATATGTGCATATAATGCTCTTTTAGGAGTTAATTTCTTATCCTTTATATACTTTGCAAGCCCAAGTAATATACCTACACTAAGCTTATCATCCAAAAATCTTGACTTGATATAACCGCTTTTGGTAACTCTTACATTCGGTTCAAAACAGACTATATCTCCCACTGATATTCCAAGCTTTTCGGTATCTTCCTTTGATTTAACATCCTCATCAAGTACTACTTCGCAGTTTTCCCATGTTCTTTTTGTGTCGTTGTATTCACCATTTACATGGATTGAAGCATTGTTTAACTGGAACGTTCCTTCATATATTCCGTCAAATTTAGTAACGACTCTTACATTTTCTGTTTCTGCATTGTTGGGATTCATTCCGCCCAAATTGGTAAGCTGAAGTCTTCCGTTATCCTTAATTGTTGCAACCATTCCTCCAAGAGTATCGGTATGAGCCTCTAATAATAAGCCGTTATCTTTATCCTTTCCGGTAAGGTTTACAACTACGCCGCCCTTATTTGTAAGAACCGCTTCATATCCAAGCGCCTCAAATTCCTTCTTAACCCATGCAGCCGCTTCCTCAGTGTAGCCCGTGGGAGAATCGATATTCAGAAGCCTGGTTGTTTCATCAACAATAAAGTCCGTGTATTTTGTCAGATTTTCTTTTTTCATTTTGCTTTCCTTCTTTCATGGTCCTAATGGGTACCGCTTGCGGTGGATCCCTTAGGACAGTTCACAATTTTCATAACTTACTTTACACTACCCAAATAAAATATATAACAGGACACGCCCCTCGTTTAGTCCGATACGCTTTCCGTTTTCCTAAGAAAAATGGAAATTCACCAATTAACTAATATGCTTACTTCCTCTTTCAGTCATAAGTATCATCAATACCACAAAGGTACACAGATAGAATGGATACATGAACATACCAATGTAATCACTGATAAGCCCAAAGATCTTAGGCGCAAAGGTCGAGCCCATATAAGCTGCAGCCATTTGAATGCCAACCAGTGACTGAGAATTTTCTTTGCCGAATCTGTCAGGTGTTGAGTGAATTATACTCGGATAAACCGGTGCACAACCAAGTCCAACTAATACCAGAGAAAACTTGGACGCGGTGAGATTGTTTGAAAACATAAGGATTATTACACCTATGACAATGATAAATTCGCCAATCCTTATCATGTTCTGATCACCCATTCTGTTGGATATAAATCCGCTTATAGCCCTTCCGATGGTAATACCAAGATAAAAAAGCGCTCCAAGTCCGGCTGCTTCTGTGGCGCTTATGCCTTTCTCCGTAACGAGCCAACTGGGAGCCCACAGACCGGTTGCCATTTCCAGAGAGCAATAACAGAAAAAGGCCACAAGTATTGTTTTTGCTCCCGGCAGCGCGATGGCTTTTCGCAAACTTAGAACATTTCGTTTTTCCTCATCACTTTCCGCATGGGATTCTGTTTTCCACATGGGAATCGATATAATAAGAATAACAGTCAGTATCACCTGCAAAAGGCTGATTGTTCTGTATCCGCTGGGCCATCTGAGTCCGTTTGTAAGACATAATGACATTATCCACGGTCCGACTGATGCACCAACTCCCCACATACAATGAAGCCAGGACATATGCCTTGAACTGTAATGAAGCGCCACATAATTATTAAGAGCCGAATCAACTGCGCCTGCTCCCAATCCGTAGGGGATGCACCATGCTGCCATCATAAGATAACTTGTGCACGTTGAAAATCCAAACAGCGCAATAGCAGTCATGGCAACAGAAAAAGCTGTCACCTTTGCCGTTCCGAATTTGTGAATCACCTTATCTGCCATAAGACTTGATATGATAGTACATCCGCTTATTAGCATTGCCAGAGTTCCTGCACCTGTAATTGTAGATCCCAGGTCAGAATACATGCTTGGCCAGGTACTTCCAAGAAGTGAATCCGGTAATCCAAGCGATATAAATGAAAGATAAATAATAAAAATTAAAAGAAATGCCATAATACCCCCAGTCTCACACCCTCAATACTTTCTTTTTGAGCTTTAAGCCTGTGGGCGTAGTTGCAAGTCCGCCTCCTGCAGTCTCCTTGAGGGAACTTGGAAGCGCATCCCCGACTTCACGCATGGCATCTATGCACTCATCAACAGGAATTTTAGCTTTAATCCCTGAAAGAGCCATATCTGCACTGGAAAACGCAATCATAAGTCCTGACGCATTCCTCTTGATACAAGGAATTTCCACGAGTCCTGCAACAGGATCACACACAAGTCCCATCTGGCTTGTCAGCGCCATAGCGCAGGCATGTCCGCACATAGCGGGAGTTCCTCCCATTACCTCTACAAGTGACGCAGCTGCCATACCTGCCGCACTTCCGCATTCGGCCTGGCAACCGCCCTGCGCACCGGCTATACTCGCCCTTTGTGCTATAACAAGTCCGAAGGCTCCTGCCGTAAACATAGACATTATTATATCCTTCAAATCAAAGCCCCTGTCCTCATATAAAGACACAAGGCATCCCGGTAATATACCACAACTTCCTGCAGTTGGCGCAGCCACTATCTTACCCATTGAAGCGTTACACCCTGCAACAGCCAGTGCTCTGGAGATAGCTCTTGACATGAAGGGTCCGCAGAGACTCTCTCTTTTGTCCGCGTACTCTTTCATCTTATAGCCTTCACCACCGGTAAGCCCGGACATGGATCTCTGGTCCTTTTTCTGCCCTTCTTTTACAGCATCGCTCATTATGAAAAAATCCATTTCCATTTTTTCATATAACTCTGTTTCACTTTTTTCCATGCTGATGGCATGGTCCTTAAGAACTATCTCACTGATCTTTTTATTCTCTGCCTCCGCTGCCTGTATAAGCTCAGCGATTGAATCGTATTTAAGCATTTTTTCTCCAAAACATATTAAAGTCTTCTGATAAGAAGAGCGTTTGAAACATTCTCCAGCTCTCTGATATCTTCTATAAGGGTCTCCGGAGGAAGCGAATCTATTTCTATTGTCATGATCGCATTTCCGCCCTTTTCTTCCCTTGACAGATGAAAATTTGAAATATTCAGCTCTGCATACTTCCAGTGCATCACATTCGTAACACTTGCTATTACACCGGGTTTGTCCTCATGCATCACGAGAATAGTATTATTATCCCCGTTAAAATCGACGTTCATTCCGTTTATCTGATTAACAAGTATATTCCCGCCACCTACACTGGCTCCCTGCATGAAACCTATAGTTCCATCATCAAGCTCATATTGAATAACAGCTGTATTTGGATGTGCGCCTTTTATGTTCTCTTTTTTAAAGCTGTAATTAATGCCTCTATCGCTTGCTATCTTCAAAGCATCTCTTATCTCCGGAGAATAGCTGTGATAACCCATAATTCCTGCAAGAAGTGCCCTGTCAGTCCCATGTCCCATGTAAGTCTGGGCAAAAGACCCGGAAAGTGTAATCTCCACTTCCTTTGGAATATTGCCATCCATTAATTTATTAACAACCCTGCCAAGTCTCACAGCTCCCGCTGTATGAGAACTTGAAGGACCTATCATAACAGGTCCGATAATGTCAAAGACATTCATATTAAATGTCAGTCCTCCGAATAACTAAAAATCATTCCTTGAAAAAAATCTGTAAAGCATGATACAGATGCAACTGCCACGCTTTTATGTCGTGGACACCTCCGGGAATTATATAAAAATCATAGTTCTTTCCCGGAACAAGAAGATCTGTCTTGCTAACAGCTTTTTCCATTATATCCTTGTGTTCTTCGAATGCAATGTCCTTATCCCCATTGCAGCAGAACATAAATCCAAGTTCATATCCCTTGGATTTTCCATCCTTTAATGTATTGCAGATTCTTTCAACTTCTATATCATGATCTCCGAAGGGTCCGCAACAACCTGAAAACGGTCCATACCATGCAAAAAGATTAAAGTTGTTATAAAATGCCGCGCGATATGTTGTCATAGAGCCAAGAGAAAGTCCTGCGAAAGCGCGATGGTTTCTGGTTTTTATAAGATTGTCTTCAGATACGTCACCGTCTGTATAGCATGCATATTTGCTCTCTATAGCCGGAATAAGGTCATTTTTCAGTTCATGCATAAAGTTCTCACATCTTGACTCATCATGAACATGCTGATCCTCTTCGTCATGATAAAAAGTCGGAGTAACTATAATGCATGGATCACAAATCTTTTTCTCAATCATATTATCCAGGATAGTTACTGTATCAGGAAAATCCTTGAACCAATAATTGTGATTGCATCCACCCCCATGAAGAAGATATAGAACATTATATTTCGCAGATTTATCATATCCGTAAGGAAGATATACCAGCGCCGTTTTACGAAGTGGTCTCTCATCCTTATCATAAGTCTGTGAATCATATTCTATCGGTTCGACATGTCCCCTTTTGTTAGTCTCTGCCAACATTTCTGCCGGCATTTCATAAATGTAATTCATGCCATTCCTCCTCTTTGTGTATTGGCACGATTACTTCGTAATCCTGCCCTATCGGTCGGAACCATTCCGAATCATGACTTCGTCATGATGGTTCCTCCTCTATAAATGTTACATTCAGAAATTTTTTCAAAACCTTTTTCATTCAATTATTATACAGAAAAGAGCCGCATTTTGCCTACAATTACGTATAGAAAATTGAATTTCTTCAGAAATTCTATTCTCATATTGAACCAGGCCCTCGCAAAGCGAGGGGCGTATCCTGCCGAAGGCATGATTCTTGAACGCTTTCTCCTTATTGCGTTCAAGAAATCGTGAAATTATTGTAACAATAAATAACTTTAATAATTGACATTTACAAACTACTCGCTATATAATGGTCGCAATTTTGAAAGGGAAAGCACTGCATGCAAACAATTAGTGGAAAACATAATTTCATTGTTAATTTCCTCGTTGCCATACTGGGTATGACAATGGTTTTTGTTGTGCTTTTTTCTGCTATCTTTGTGGCGACTGAGTCGCTTCATGATTGTACAGGCGATGAGTGTCCTGTCTGTGCAATACTTCATCAGTGTGAAAACAATCTCAATCAGTTAGGCGATGGCATAATCGCTCTGGCTGTAGCTTTGATTGTCATAACACTTCCTGTTGCCGTGATTTCTGAGATCGGCAACCATCGTATTTATTCCACTCCTGTCTCCGAAATGGTGCGATTAAATAATTAAAACTGCAGGGAATTTCTGCCCTTTGACGGAATCTTTATGCACTTTTTTAATCACTAACCATATCGGGAGGATTTATTAAATGAAAAGAATAATATCTGTTATTGCAATATCATCGATATTGCTTACTCTTACTGCCTGCGGTTCTAAGAATATTGACGCTGCAGCTTCTGAAACCAAAAACACCGTGACATCTGAAAATATAGAATCTTCAGATAAAAAAGCAAAAATTGTGACCACTATTTTCCCTGAGTATGACTGGGTCAACGCCATTCTTGGTGACAAAAAAGATGACGCTGAGGTATATATGCTTCTTGATAACGGAGTTGACCTTCACAGCTATCAGCCCACAGCCATGGATATAGCCAATATAGCCGATTGCGACTTATTTATATATGTTGGCGGCGAGTCCGATGAGTGGGTTGAGGATGCACTTAAGGAAAGTCTCAATGAAAATATGATCGTAATAAATCTGCTTGATACTCTTGGCAGCTCCATTAAAGAAGAGGAATTGGTGGAAGGTATGGAAGCCGAGGAAGAAGATAGCGAAGAAGCTGAAGGTGAAGAAGAAGGTCCTGAATATGACGAACATGTATGGCTTTCTCTGAAAAATGCCAAGGCCATTTGCGAAAGTATCGAAGGTGCTTTGGAAACCATAGATCCGGAAAACGCATCATATTATCGTGCCAATACCGATGATTATTCAAAAAAACTTGACAATCTCGACTCAAAATATGCGGATGCTGTTTCCTCTGCTGCTATGAAAACCGTTCTTTTTGGAGACCGCTTCCCCTTCAGATACATGACTGATGACTATGGCCTTGATTACTATGCTGCTTTTGTCGGATGCTCTGCAGAAACTGAGGCAAGCTTTGAAACAATCGCTTTTCTTGCCGGAAAGGTAGACGAACTGGGACTCTCCTCTGTGCTGACTATTGAGGGTGCAGACCATAAAATTGCTGAAACCATTGTCCAAAATACTGCCACAAAAGATCAACAGATTCTGACATTGGATTCAATGCAAAGCACGACAGCAAAAGATGTTGAAAACGGAGCCTCTTACCTGTCTATCATGGAAAATAATCTGGAGGTTCTAAAAGAAGCTCTGTCCTCAAATCGTTAACAACACAAAAGTAACTCCCCGTGCATAGCCAGGTGAAAATACAATCATGTCCACCCGACTCGTGCATTGGCGTTAATAAAAGTAGTTTTTAAAAGGATTTTGTAATGGCTCTACTTACTGTGAAAGACCTGGTTCTCGGATATGATTCCCAGGCAATTATAAGCGGGATTAATTTTACCGTGAATGAAGGAAACTATCTTTGTATCATTGGTGAAAACGGATCCGGTAAAACAACTCTTATGAAAACCATACTTGGATTATCCAATCCACTTGATGGAGAAGTATTATTCGGCGATGGCCTTAAGAAAAATGAAATAGGATATCTTCCCCAGCAGACAGTGGTACAAAAAGATTTTCCTGCATCAGTGGAAGAGATCGTTCTCTCAGGATGCCAGTCAAAGACCGGTTTTAACCCTTTTTACAGCGCAAAGCAAAAACAGCTTGCAAAGGAAAACATGGAGAAAATGGGCATAACAGACCTTGCCAAAAGATGCTATAGAGATCTTTCAGGCGGACAGCAGCAACGAGTACTTCTTTCCAGAGCATTATGCGCAGCCAAGAAGGTATTGCTTCTCGATGAACCTGTTGCCGGACTTGATCCTATAGTAACAAAAGAGATGTATTCTCTTATAAATAATCTGAATCATAGCGGCATGAGCATCATTATGATATCTCATGATATTCATGCCGCCCTGGAATACGCCAGTCATATTCTTTTTGTAGGAGATGATCTCTTTTTCGGCACAAAAGAGGAATACTTACAGCTTTCAAAGGAGACCCTTTAAATGAAAATATTATTTGAATACATGCAATATCCTTTCGTAAGATATGCCCTTATTGTCGGAACTCTTGTGGCATTATGCTCTTCTTTGTTAGGAGTAACATTAGTTCTCAAAAGATTTTCCTTCATAGGGGATGGCCTTTCACATGTAGCTTTCGGAGCAATTGCAATAGCAAGTGTTTTTAATCTTACAAACAAGATGGTTCTGGTATTGCCTATTACAATTATCAGCGCCATCCTCCTTCTTAGAACAGGACAAAATACCAAAATCAAAGGTGATGCGGCAATAGCTATGATTTCTGTTGGTGCCCTTGCCTTTGGTTATCTTTTGATGCACATATTCGGCACCTCCAGTAATCTCTCAGGAGATGTGTGCTCAACACTTTTTGGCTCAACCTCAATCCTGACACTTACCAGGTTTGAGATGTGGCTCAGCATAGTACTATCTGCGCTGGTAGTGATACTTTTTATTCTATTCTATAACAAGCTTTTTGCCATAACCTTTGATGAAAACTTCTCAAGAGCTATCGGAACAAATGTAAATGCATACAACCTGCTTATTGCAACTGTTATTGCCATAATAATTGTCCTTGCCATGAATCTGGTAGGTTCTCTTCTTATATCAGCGCTTATCATTTTTCCGGCTCTTACAGCCATGAGATTATTTGGAAGCTTTAAAAAGGTTACGATTTTTTCAGCATTCATCTCTGTCATATGTGCTGTGGCAGGAATCCTTATCTCTATCCTTGCAGGAACTCCTGTGGGATCAACAATTGTGGCAACACAGGTCGTTGCATTCGCTGTCTGTTATCTGATCAGCGGATTTTTAGGAGGCGTAAGAACATGAAAAAAATATTACTATTACCATGTCTGATTCTTCTTATGTTAATACCGATATCTGCCTGCAAAAGCAACGCTGATAAATCACTAATCTCAAAATCAGTCGCTGTTCAATCAGCCCCTTCTGTAAAGCAGGTTTTAGAGGAACAGACAAGTCAGAGCACTGCCGCTTCAACCAATGAAAAATCTGAAAATGAAAATAATACAAATGCGACTAACGAAGATAACACAGAATCAGTTGAACTCAAGCCGGATCCTTCAGTGGATGTTGATATTACAGTATTATCTGCAACTATGGTCTACTCTGAAGTTTATCAAATGATGTATTATCCTGAGAACTATATTGGAAAAACCATTAAAATGGACGGTCTTTATGATCATTATCATGATGATAACAGCGGAAATGATTATTACGCATGCATAATCCAGGATGCAACAGCCTGCTGCGCCCAAGGCATCGAATTCCAGTTGTCCGATGGTAATTATCCGGCAGATACCGAGGATTTTGTAACAGTCATTGGAACCTTTAAGACCTACGAAGAGAATGGAACAACCTACTGCACACTTGCAGATGCAAAATTAGTCAGATAATTGACTAAATACATAGTAGTTTCAGTAATTAATATTCAAAAAATCCTCTATAAAAATAGATTGAGCACGTTTAAATATTACCGACTTGATTCTTAATTCTATTCTTGTATAATGTGTGGGATATTTTTATATATAGAGGTAAAAATCAATGAAGTACTTAAAGCAGTTTTTATTAATCCTTTTAGTTTCCCTAGTGGGAGAAATTCTTAAAGCAATCCTTCCACTTCCGATACCTTCAAGCATCTATGGAATGGTTCTTATGTTTGTTTTACTCCTCACTGGAATAATCAAACTGGATCAGGTTAAGGAGACCGGAAAATTCCTCATCGAAATAATGCCGGTCATGTTCATCCCCGCCGGTGTAGGGCTGATGTCATCATGGAACGTACTCCAGCCTGTTCTTGTTCCTGTATCAATTATTACTGTTATCACAATCTTTACAGTAATGGCTGCAACCGGATCTGTTTCACAGATTATTATCCATAAGGATCAGAATGATCATAAAGATCTGAAGGAGGCAGCGTAATGACAGAATTTATGCAAAACAGCGCCTATGCTGGTGTTACGATCAGCCTTGCTTCCTACGGATTAGGTGTATGGTTAAAAAAGAAATTTGGGTTCGGATTTTTCAATCCTTTACTTATATCAATAATAGTAACTATTCTGTTTTTATTTACATGTGGAATTGACTACGACACATATAACGAGGGAGCAAAGTATCTAAGCTGGCTTCTTACCCCTGCCACGGTATGCCTCGCCATCCCCTTGTATGAGGAATGGGAACTTCTTAAAAATAACGCTAAGGCTGTCATTTTGGGCATCACATCCGGCGTCCTTACAAGCCTTGTCACTGTATTTGTTTTAGCAAAGCTCATGGGACTTTCCCATAAAAGCTACGTTACACTTCTTCCCAAGTCCATCACAACAGCCATAGGAATGGGTGTATCAGAAGAGCTGGGCGGATATGTGACTATCACTGTTGCGGTCATCGTTATCACCGGAGTTCTTGGAAATATTTTGGGAGAGTTTATTTGCAAAATATTCAGAATCCATGAGCCAATTTCAAAAGGTCTCGCACTTGGAACTGCAGCACATGCGATTGGAACTGCAAAGGCAATGGAAATCGGAGAAATTGAAGGTGCCATGAGTTCACTGTCAATCGCCGTTGCCGGTATTCTTACTGTAATATTCGCAACAGTATTTGCAGGGCTTATATAATCTCATATACAAACCTGATTCTTCTATTAAAACAGATCCAGCATACTGTCCAGATATATTTCTTCCCTGACAGACAGGACGTATTCAGGTTTTGTCATATAGTAGAGCAAAAACTCTAAAACCATGGCACTTCCGAGGCTTCGTCCTTCTATTTTAAAGTTATCAAATCCCATAGGAGCATAGATGTTTTTTATATCATCTACTCCTATGAAACCCGGATTTTTCATGGCCTCTGAAAATCTATAACCATTTTGGGCACCGGGTGACTTACAGATATGATCTTCGCAATCTTCCCCAAGATTTTTTCTGCTGACATTTTCATAGCATTTTTTTCTTTCAGTGCATCCATATGGACAACATTCATTGCATAGAAATTCCACCTTATGCTTTTGTATTTCATTTAAAACCTGCAATCTGTCATACTTTTTATTGAGTCTGAAATCCGGCACAACAAATCTGAAATCCTCACGATTTAATTCTTTTTCAAATTCATCAAAATCCGTGAGAACCTTCGTTGTTGATGAAACAAAGTACAATTCTGGATATTTTTCTTTAATATATTCCATCAGTATATCTGAACAAATAATTACTCCATTCTCAGTTTCACCGGAATTTTCAAATAATTCGCATAACAGGTTACACTTTTTATCAGATAAATGATCTTCCCGAAGAAGAGAATTGCTGAAAGTAAGCCTTGCAGATATATTGTATTCCTTCATCAGTGCTGCAACATTCTCAGGCTTTTCATCTCCATATCCTACTCTGCCGCCTCCCCAGAGGCAGTCATCCGGTGCTCCATATATTGATCCTATATCGCACCAATCGTAGAAATATTCCCTATGTTCACGAAAGAGCTTAAGAAAAATCCTATAAAGCTCATAAAATTCAAATAGTCCCGGCAGATGATAATATATTCGCATTTTTACACCTTTATTTTGTATTTATAATTATTCTGAATTGGTCCAGAATACCATTATAGCAAGCCCGGCCACCCCAGAAAATACCCGGGACTTGTATGGTAAGCTCATGAAACCTTTGTTCAAAAAAAGATGCCAGGATATTATAATCCTGACACCTTTAATAATTTCAAAATAATTTTCGATTATGCCATAAGCATTCTGAACATTTCGATAACCTGTTCTTTTGTAGCTTCACGGGGATTTCCGGGATAGCATGCGTCATTAAGAGCATCCGTAGCAAGCTGATCCAAATCCTCTTCCTTGATCTTATCAAGAGTCTTCGGAATACCTACATCCTCAGAAAGCTTCTTAACTGCTGCTATAGCAGCATCACGGTATTCTTCCTGTGACATATTATCCACACCTTCTACGCCCATAGCTCTTGCAACTTCACGTAATCTCTCACCTGTGTATTCACGGTTGAATTCCATGGAAATAGGAAGGAACATAGCACATGCAACTCCGTGAGGAGTATCATAATGAGCTGAAAGTGTATGAGCCATAGCATGGTCAATTCCAAGACCTACATTTGAGAATCCCATCCCGGCAATGTACTGACCAAGAGCCATGCCCTCACGTCCTTCCTTCTTATTCTCTACTGCATCACGCAGATTCTTTGAAATAAGACGGATAGCTTCGAGATGGAACATATCTGTCATCTCCCATGCAGCCTTAGTTGTATAACCTTCAATTGCATGAGTAAGCGCATCCATACCAGTTGCTGCAGTAAGGCCCTTGGGCATTGAAGCCATCATCTCAGGATCAACAACTGCAACTATAGGCATATCGTGTGTATCAACGCATACGAACTTTCTCTCCTTTTCAACATCAGTGATTACATAATTGATAGTAACCTCAGCTGCTGTACCTGCTGTAGTAGGAACCGCAATAATAGGCACGCAGGGATTCTTTGTATCTGCAACACCTTCAAGGGAACGAACATCAGCAAACTCAGGATTGGTTATGATGATACCTATTGCCTTGGATGTATCCATAGAAGATCCACCACCGATTGCTACGATGCAATCAGCATCTGACTTCTTGAAAGCCTCAACACCATTCGTTACATTTTCAATAGTAGGATTGGGTTTAATATCTGAATAAATCTCGTAAGGAATATTAGCCTTATCAAGTAATTCTGTAACCTTGCCTGTAACACCAAACTTGATGAGATCCGGGTCAGAAGCTACAAATGCCTTCTTGAAACCATGTGCATTGATCTCATTAACTACTTCCTGGATTGCACCAGCACCATGATAGGATGTTGGATTAAGAGAAATTCTGTTAGCCATTATTATTCACTCCTTTTTGCTAAATCATTTATGTGTTAATTCGTTAACACACCCCATATTTAATATTCTATCATCAGGCCAACTACAAATATAAGTTACAAATAGATACATGTGTAACATTAATCAAAATTTCCCAAAGCCACAGTTTTAGCGGACTATTCAACTAATCCTATACTCTTAAACAACGTGTGTAACGTCCCCGGCATGGCATCTATCATTAAATCCGCCAGTTCCTCTTCTTTTTCCTTCATACCTTTCATGAGCCATTGAACTGTCATATAAATTGATGACTGGCAATACATTTCTAGAAGCTTTCTTGTATGCTTATCAAGATTTTCGCCAGTCTTTTTACGGATCAGATCACAATAAAATTCATATATCATTATGAAGTCATGCTCTTTTAGATTATTCTGATCATCACCTTTAAAACCCGCTGTGAAAAACAGTCTCTCCTGCTTGATATATTCAAACTTTTTAATCAGCCCTTCACGAATGGTCTCTCCACTTCCCATCTCCTTGAAGGATTGCTCCAGCAGGCGATCAAAATACCAGTTAATCAAATCGTATTTATCTATGAAATTACGGTAAAAGCTCTGTCTTGAAACTCCACATTCCTCCACAATCTGTTTAACTGTGATATTTTCCACAGTAGTGGTTTTCATGCATATTTTCATAGCTTCTGCCAGCTTATATTTAATATCTGACTTTTTCATTTATACTATCGTGTCCTTTTTTATAATTGCCACCCACCAGTAATATCGCCCAAGGCTCTATAGTTAGCGGCAGATATATCTATTATATCGATATTAGCAGTCTGATGTCACCTTTATATCATGAGTAATTTCCCATGATTCCTGTTGTGATTTAGCAACATTATATATGTGAATCACAAATAATGATTAGATTGGTCTTTATATAACGTCTATACTATCAACAGAATGGAGAAAATCATAAAGGGGAGGTATATTTTCATGATCATGAGAAAGAAAACATTGATAGCACTGGCTTTAACTATGGGGCTTTTAGCCGGTTGCGGAAACAGCAATACAAATGCTGCAAGCGCTGAAAGTAGCTCATCCGCATCGGCTCAATCAGCATCTACTATAGAGAATACCGGAGTTCCGGGTAGTTCTGAAGCAGAAAGCGATGCGGCAAACAACGATGTAGCAGATGACATCGAAGAGGCTATTGATGCATCAGATGACAACGATGCTTCAGATAGTAATGGTTCGTCTGAAAATGATGAGTCCTCGGATGAACAACCGAAAGAAACAATTGAAGATTCATTAAATGCGGCTTCACTGAAGGATTTATATGCAGATAATTTCATGCTTGGAGTCGGCATTAATGGAAGTACTCTGGAAAATCAGACTCTTAATCTTCCGGAATACATGGAACTGTCTAAAAAGCATTTTAATAGCTGCACTATGACGAACCTTATGAAAAGCGGCTACATACTTGATCAGCAAGGATCCATTGAGAGCCTGAAAACAGGTGATGGAACTCCTGCTCTTTTCTTTGGTTCAATTGATCCTACTCTTGAATGGTGCAAAGAAAATGGTATGAAGATGCGCGGCCACACGCTTGTATGGCACACTCAGGCACCTGGATGGTTCTTCAGAGAAGGTTACACAGATGATGGCGAATATGTAGATAAGGATACCATGCTCATGCGCATGGAGAGCTATATCAAGCAGCTCATAACACATGTTCAGGAGGAATATCCGGGCGTAATCTATTGCTGGGATGTTGTAAACGAGGCTGTTGAACCTGACAGCTATGACCCTGAAAGTGATTTCATGTGCAGAACCAAATGCGGTGAGGATCCAAATCCCTGGTATGATACCATAGGTCCTGATTATGTGGAGGCAGCTTTTACCTATGCCAGAAAATATGCCGACAGTGACGTTAAGCTCTTTTACAATGACTACAATACCTATCAGCCGGTTAAAACAAATGCCATTTATACACTTTGTGAATCACTTAAGGAAAAAGGTCTTATTGATGGCATTGGAATGCAGGGCTATTGGGGAATTGATTATCCTTCTGATCAGATGATTGAAACTGCTATACGAAAGTTTGCCGAACTTGGACTTGAAATTCACATCACTGAACTTTCTATCGGGGTCGATGAAGAAACAGATGAACAGTTTGAGAAACAGGGTAAAAGATACGGTGATGTGTTCTCACTTCTTTTATCACTTGATGATGAAAATGGCGGACCTGCCAATATCACAAGTGTTACACTATTTGGTCTTATTGACCATTACAGAGAGGGAGACACTACAAATACCCGAATCTTCTATAGTGACTACTCTCCCAAACCTGCTTTCCACAAAATTGAAGATCTTATGAAAAATAATTGAATACTGTTACAGAAAGAGAGGCTGCAGATTTACAGCCTCTCTTTTACTTAATTTCAATCCTTTTAGAATCTATTAGGAAAATCTTATTTTCCCCGTTAAATACAAAAATCCAAACAGTTATTCAGCAAGATAATCCCTGGCATTAAACTTTTCTCCGGTCATCTGCTCCTCATCAATTATTCCCGGTACTAACTCTGTGACATATGTATCCCCGGTAGTTGGATTGACATAATAACGGGTCTGGGCTGCTGTATACGAGCGATACAGTACAACTATCTCTCCTTCTTCGTTTGTTGAAACATCCCAGTACTCTGTGTATCCTTCCTTGTTAGGTTCAGTTGTAAAATTCGGATTATTTGATTTACAGTAGTTTATTACAGCATTATATGCCTGATCCTCTGAAATTTTATTCTCTGTATTTTCAGCTTCATTATCAGATACCTTAACGGCTTTATCTTCTGTATCTACATCCTTATAGCTTTCTTCAACTTCTGAAGGAATTACAAAATCCTCACCTCTTACATTAGCAAGAACAGACGCCAGATAATAAACTCGCTTTCTAGTATATGACCAGGCCATTCCGTTTTCGAGTTGAGGCTGAAGGCTTCCTCCTTCTGCTTCTTTTCCGGCCGCTTTAACCGCCGCCTCTTTTCTATTTATCCAGGCTCTTTGATCTGAAAGAAGCTCTTCCTTCTTCTCAGGAGCTACTTCCTCCATAAGGTTGTTCCATATAGAATTAAGCTCCTTATCCCATAGATCATACATCTCACCTGTAGTGATATTAAGCTCAACCTGAGGCATTGCGCCCCAATCAAGATTCTCATATTCCTGATGCTTTGCTTCAGTCATTGCAATTTCACTTTGCACTGTTCCATCATCAACAATTTGAGCTGGCTCATTTTTTTTCTGTGCTTCATTCTCAGTATCCTTTGATTTAGTATCGGCATCAGTCGAATCTATATTTTCAAAAGAGGGACCCATCGCATTTTTTATATCATCAGTAATCCCTATTGATTTGAGCTTGTCTTCTTTTGCTTGCTCATATTCATCCATGGAAACAATATTATAATCCTTGAAGCAATCCATGATTTTCTTATATTCACTGTCCGTATAGAGATCCTGAACATCCATCTTTTCATAAGAATCTTTATCAAATACTTCGTAAGTATAATAATCAAAGTCAGTGTTTACATCCTGAGATTGCTCAAGTCTTAAGGAATACGTGCCTATCGTTCCGTTAAGAGATGATATATCATAGTCATCATGGTTCTTAAAATCAGCAAAACTGTCAAAATCAAGCTCCTGCTCCTCGTAATATCCAAATTTGCATACTCCGTCAGAATCAATGTATGACATATGTGAACAGTGGTTAGAAGCTCCATTGCTGCCATCACCGGATATAACTCCATTGTTATTTATTTCGGTAAAACTTCGCGACCATATAACAAACCCGTATATGAGCTGAGCTTTTCCATCCATTTCCTTGAATATCAAAGTAACCTCACTCTCAGGTTCGACAAATGGTCCGACAAATCTAAGGGCAAGTTCAGGTACATTATCTGCACCGCAATCAAGGTACGCAAACTCAGTAGCTGTCACATCTCCTTCAGAAAAATAATTATTCTCATCATGTACAATCTCATTTAACTTCTCCACCAATTCAGATATTGTGTATTCCTCATTGGCAGGAATAAGTCCTAATACCTCATCTATATAGGCATCATCTGATTTACCCATAACGTTATCGGTATAGTATTTAAGGCTTATTTTTCCATTCCCTGAAACCACATCGTTAAGAGCACCCTTTTCGTTGCTTACTCCCTCTTCCGTACTATCACTGGCAGTTTCTTTTGAAGTGGTTTCCTCTGCTGAATTTGCAGCGTTTTCCTCAGACTTTGCCTCAAACAGGTTCTCTGAACTACTTTGTGCAGGTGGCGTACACCCGGCTATGAGAATACAAATCCCCAAATTCATAAGAAATAATTTTGACTTTTTCAACTATCTACCCTCCTAATAAACATAACTTATAAAAATTATAAAATACGTTGTCTAACAAATGTCCATCAAATCTTAATACTTCCTTAAATTAACTGATTGCAGTGCTTCTTGTGAAGTATTATACAGATATTTGATAACTTCTACAGGATTTTCCCCTATTGCAGTCTCTCCCGTTACCATCACAGATGCAGCTCCGTCAAGAACAGCATTATAAATATCACTTACTTCAGCCCTGGTCGGGACTGCACTCTTTTCCATTGATGCAAGCATTTGTGTTACTACCATGAAAGGCTTTTTATTATCGTTACATACCTTTGAAATCTCTTTTTGTACGCGAGGAAGCTCCCATAGAGGCATACTGTTACCCAGATCACCTCTGGCAATTATTATCTCATCACATAAATCCATAAAATCTGTAATATTCCGGATTCCCAGTCTATTCTCTATCTTTCCATAAATCCTAAGGTCACTGCATCCACAAGTTTCAAGCGCATCCTTCACCTGCAAAAGGTCGGCCCTGCTTCTTACAAAAGGCTGCATTATTCCGGTTACCCCAAGCCCTTTGGCAATTTTTAAATTCTCCATGTCATCATCGGTAATTGCCGGAAGAATAATGTCCTTTCCTTTTATCAGTATGCTCTTTCTTTGAGTAAGTCTGCCGCCGCGCTGCACCTTCATTTCGGCGCAGCCCTCTGATATTGAAGTTACTATCCCCATTATCTTTCCATCATCTAACAGAATCTCATCATTTTCCTGCATACCGGCAATTACTTTATCACTTAGCGGTATTCCCTCTTTACCAAGTTGTATCAGATCATCCTCTTCTAAGCTGATCTCGCCTTCAAATCTCCCTATTCTTAGCTCTGGCCCCTGCATATCAATGAGAATAAGCGGAACAATCCCGATATCTTTTGCAGCATCATGAATCCTATCTATGCTCTCAATGCAATCTGACAACATGACATGTGACAGATTGATTCTGATTCCGGTCATACCGTATGCAAACATATCCTTTAAAATTATTCTGCTATTACAGGCTGGTCCCAATGTACCAAATACATTAATCATTTCATTCGCCTTCTTAAATATAATATATTTTATATTTATTTAATTTATCTTATTTTCAAAAAATCATGTCATAAACAGCCCCATTATCCTAAGCCCACGGGAATATATAAACAAAACTTATTGGTGTAATGCTCCTTGTAGCAGCTGTCCCTCTTATTATAGCAATTATCTTGCAGGATCCGCTAACGGACTTAAAGAAATTGCTAATAAGCTGAACGAAGAAATGAAATTCTTTAAGTCATAACCTGAACCTGTTACGTTTTCATCATTTGTCGATGAACTATATATCCAAAAAGTCGTTCCGGTTATCACACATTCCGGAACGACTTTTTCTTGCCATTTGCCTATTAGACATTACAGCTTATTACTGATTTAATCTACCAACATATATATCAGTTTAAACTCTCTGCCATACTATTTATGAAAAACCGATTATTTTACCATTTCCATCAGTTTTTCTGCTTCATCACCTTTCTCAAGCTTATCTTTTGCAGCCTGAGCCATCTTATCCTTCATTACAGCCTGCATGATGAGCCCCTGATCTTTAGATGAAAACATACCAATGCTCATCAGAAGTTCATCAACATTTTCCCTGTTCACAAGAAGACTTCCACCCTTTGATAGCTTCACACGAATGCAGTTACTTTCATTAGAGCAGTCCCCCAGTTCTAATGTATTATTTTCTTTATTGCAGACAAATGTTGCCCTATTGTATTGAATTATTCCATCTTTGCCAGCCAGGTCAAAATACTCGCATGGTCTGTTGTCCTTCACATATTCCTGTGCAGCATTGTTAAACATTTCAAGAAATGTAGATTTGGATCGCATATTTTCACTTGGCTTCAGACTATGGGTATAAATATGTCCCTGACCTGTTAGTTCCTTTATTTTGTTCATATACATCGAAACACCTCCATACTTAAACAAACAGCTGCACTAGGCAAGGCTTGGCTAAGCCTCCACAAGAGGACTTGCTCAAACAAAAAGCCAGACCCTGGCGGAATCATTCCACCAACGTCCGGCAATCCATTGCTATATGTATATCGGAAAATTCCAAATAAAATTAATAGTCTCAATCAAAAAATAATCATTTTTGCATTTTGGGCTTTAAATCTTATTGGACTCATGTATAAAAACGTTATAAACAAACTATTCTGATTCTTCATTACCTGTTTTCTCCAGGCTTACCCCTTTAAAAAATTGATAACCTCCTGAAGCCGCTTTTTACCTTCTATGCGGCCTACCTGATAAACCCACTCAAGCTCTGATGGATCATTTTCTGTACGGCTGATTCCAAGCGGTTCCGGTGGACGGATCACAAGACATTGTCCACTATTTTCCCTATCCATGATTTCTTCCATCTGATGATTGTAAATCTTAGGGCGCCTAATCATAGCTTCAGCAACTTTAGGGTATTTTCTCAGAAGCATCTTTATCAAAGCAGAATTGTGATGATTTTTCTTCTGATATCCTTTGGGCTGTGTCAATATAATTACATTTCGGTTATATCCGAGCTTCTCCATGTGTCTGAAAGGAACAGGATCTGTTATGCCACCATCAAGATATAATCTCCCATCAATCTTCACAGGTCTTGATACAAATGGCATGGATGCCGAAGCCCGCATCCACTCTATGTCTTTTGCTCTTCCATCAAGACAATTGTGAAAAGCGATTCTTCCGGTTGCTACATCCGTCGCTCCCACATGGAATTCCATTGGGCTGTTTTCAAAAGTTTCACGATCAAAAATATCCAGTTTTTCCGGTACAGTATGATAACAGAACTCAACACCATACAAATCCCCGGTTTTAATTAGCGATCTTATGCTGCAATATCTGGAATCCCTGCCATACTTTTTGTTGTATCTGATTGTTCGGCCTATCTGATGAGATTTATAGTTACATCCAAAAATCGCACCTGCTGATATTCCAGCTGCCCCATCAAACTCGATGCCGTTTTCCATGAAAACATCAGTGACTCCGGCGGTAAACATTCCACGCATAGCACCGCCTTCCATTATAAGGCCTTTCTTAATAGTTTCTTTTTCCATACTTTCCCTCTTATTTTTGCAAGCAATAACATTTTAATCGTTTTAATATTATCTCCCATTTTATTGAAACTCCGCCAAAATTACAAATGTGAAAGTGCACAAAATCCATATACTCATCGAAACGTAAATGCTCTGCTCAAAAAAATAACGAGTCTTATCTTCATAAGACCCGCCGTAAACTAACTGCATCATTAAACAATATGGTTAATTTCCTTAATCCATACGATCATTTCACGATTATGCTGCCGATTCCCCCAGTAAGCATAAGGAATTGCAGTCAGTTTTACTTTATCGAAATGAGGACTCCTTTTCCCATATAGAGTTCTGCTATCCCATCCTTCTTCACTCAATTTGAAGCCATCGAAGGATAGTTTAGCACTTCCTCCAAATGTACTTGTATCGAATTCTTCGCCAATTTCCACATCAGATTTGATAAATACAGAAGCAAGATTCTCAAAATTATCCTGTTCCTCCAGACAGTATACAAGAGGTCCTTTCATGATTGCGACTTTACCGCTATCAGCACGTACCAACGGATTTGCATGAACAAATGATGCCTTCATATCAAATTTCATAGTAACAGTATAGCTTTTTCCCTTTAAAGTTAGCGGAATATATCCATGACTTATCTCATATTCAGCTCCATCTATATCCATATTATCAGCCTTCATGCCTACAACACAGTTTTCAGCATAATATGGCACGCGAATATATATTTCCCCTGCTAATTCGTCATTCTCATCAATTGATTCTATCTGAATCTTCACATCTCCTTCCCATGGAATCCTGCTGTCTATGCGTATGATCACAGGCTTATCGCATATTGTTGCCTTTGTTTCAGAGGAGATAAAAAGATTGATATCTATTCCATCCTCTCTGCTGCAAAATATATACTGCCCCAGGGAAGCAAGGGTTCTTGCTATATTGGGCGGACAGCATGCTACTCCAAACCACTTTTGCCTCTCGCTTTTTACATGGGCTCTGGATGTATGTTCCATACATGCATCCGGCCATACTTCCAATGGATTAACATAGAAAAATCCCTTACCATCCATTGCAATACCAGATAAAACAGTATTATAAAGCGCTCTCTCTACATCATCAAAATATGTTGCATCATGTGTGAGCTCTGCCATCCTTTTTCCGAACATTGCAAGACCTATAGATGCACAGGATTCCGAATAATTACAGTCATTGGGTAAATCATAATCCGTGGTGAATCGCTCCAGAAAGCCTGAGGAACCAATGCTTCCTGTTATATACATTCTTTTGTGAACTATGTTATCCCACAGATTTATGCAGCATTCAGTAAGCTCATCATCCCCATATTCAGCCGCCAGATCAGCCATTGCACTGTAGAGATAAACAGCCCTTACAGCATGTCCTTCCGCTGTTTTCTGCTCCCTCACAGGTTTATGCGATTGAGAATATGCCGGATCATAGTCATTGAAATCCGGGAATATTCGCTCAAAATCCGCTTTCTTTTCCTCTTCAAGAAAATAGTTTTCGCCTACGCCTCTTGCATTTACAAAAAATCTGGCAAGCTCTAAATATTTCTTTTCTCCGGTAATTCTATACAATTTTATAAGACCTACTTCGACCTCAGGATGACCCGGATATCCCTTACATTTTCCATCTTCATCTCCGAAGGTCTTAACCAGAAGATCTGCCAGCTTTCTTACTACATTCAGGAATTTTTCTTTTCCGGTCGCCTCATAATATGCCACAGCAGCTTCCATCATATGCCCTGCGGTATATAATTCATGCCCCTCCTGAAGATCTTTCCACTTCTTATCAGGAGCGCATATTATAAAATATGTATCAAGATATCCATCAGGCTGCTGTGCTTTTTCTATAAGATCAATAGCATCATCTGCCAGCTTCTCCAGTTTTTCATCTCTTCCATAGGATGACAGGTAAAATCCCACAGCCTCAAGCCATTTTGCCAGATCTGTGTCCTGAAAAACTGCACCCTGAAAAGAACCGTTTGATAGCCCGGCAGCAATTTTGAAATTCTCGATGCAGTGGCTTGTTTCAACATCCTCAAGTCTGTCATTAAGAACATCCCATTGATAAGGTATGATCACTTTCCCCACAAGATCTCTGTATTTGTTAAAATAACCATCATTTATCTTTATGTCTGAAAGCGGTATCGTTGAATTTGCTTTGTATTTCATTTTGCCTCCTATGCCTTAACCGCACCATTAGTCAGTCCGCTTACAATATATTTCTGCATGAATATGAAAATAATAACGATAGGGAAAATAGCAACTATTCCAAATGCCATGGTTGCATTCCATAAAGTCTGATATTGCTGTACATAGTTATAAATATTTGAAGTTATCGGACGTTTATTGGGATCTGTCATAAAGGTAATTCCATAAATAAGATCGCCCCAGGCATATACAAATGAAAATACAGCTGCCACTATAACTCCCGGCTTTGCTATTGGAAGCATAATTTTTATAAAGGATGCAACAGGACTGCAACCATCTATAGCAGCCGCTTCATCAAGCTCTTTGGGAATAGACAAAAAGTATGTGCGCAGAATTATTATTGAAAAAGGAATTCCCAAGGTAGCATCTGCTATTATCGGAGCAAGGTAATTATTCAAAAGCCCCATTTTTGAAAACATTATATAAAGTGGTGTCAGAATAAGTGTTGATGGTAACATCTGCATCATCAGGAAAAATAATATAAGGAGCTTCTTTGATCTGAATCTGAATCTTGCAAGGCCATATGCAGCAGGGATGGATAATACAGTGGATATAAGCATTGCTGAAAATGCAATTAAAAAACTGTTCCTAAATCCCTTTATAGTATCACTTGACCTTGAAAACTGACTTATAAATGCTTCAAATGTAAGATTCCTTGGCCAGATCGGTGTCGGTACCTCGAATATCTCAACCTGAGTCTTTAGTGCAGTTACAACCATCCAATAGAGAGGAAACATCAGGATAATAAATATCAGGAGTCCTGCTCCGAAGCTTAAGGTAGTTTCTTTTTTACTATCCCTCATATCACATTACCTCCTCTTCAGAATTAATAAGCTTTATATAAAACATTCCGACAATAAAGAGTATCAGGAAAAGAATATTGGCAGAGGCCGCACCTTTACTGAATTCAAACTGGTCAAAGGATAATTTATACGCATAGGTACTTACTAGCTCAGTTGCATTTATAGGTCCGCCCTTGGTCATAACCCAGACAAGGTCAAATACTTTAAATGTGTATACAAAGCCAAGAGTAAGAACAGACATTATAGCAGGCTTTATCACCGGAATAGTTATCATAAACAAAGTCTGAAGTTTTCCTGCTCCATCTATTTTGGCACTCTCATAAATATCCGCCGGAACTGTTGTTAAACCGGTGAGCAGAAGCATCATATTGAACGGAATACCGATCCAGATGTTGGCAACCACAATAGCAATCATTGCGGTATTACCATTTAAGAGCCAGTCGACAGGGGCATTTATGATATGAAGCTGCATCAGTAACTGATTGGCAATTCCTCCTGATGTAGCAAAGATGAATTTGAATAATAGTCCGGCTACAGTTACCGGGAGAAGCCATGATATCATAGTTGCACCGCGGAAAAATGACGATCCCACAAACTTCTTACTGAATAAAAGAGCAAGTACAAATCCAATAATAAATTGGAAAAAAATCGATGATACCGTGAATACCAGAGTGTTACCTATAGCAGTCCCCATAACTGAATTCGCATCAGTAAAAAGTTCTATATAGTTAGAGATTCCTATAAATTCCTGAGCTTCAGGCCTGGAAAAATTGTAAACATTCACATTTTTAAGACTAAGTATGAAATTGGAGACAGTAGGATATCCCACAAAAACAATCATATAAACAAAAGCCGGAAGTGAAAACAAAAATCCCATTTTCCCCTGACTTGACAGTTTTCTTCTTATAATATGGTGATTATCTGTGTTCTCTCTTTCAGGAAAAACCACAAGTTCACCACTGTTTATTTCTTTTACAATGCTTCCGGATTCTTTAAACAGGCTAATTTTCTTATTTTCAGCAAGCATTTTTCCCTTCCTTTCTAAAAATATTGCGGGAGAACAGTTGCCCTCCCGCATTTTTTTATTTATAGCAAGCAGCCAATGCTTTTGGCGCTTACTGTAGCATTACTTAACTGCATCAACCGCTGCCTGTGTATCCTTGGCTGCTTTATCGGGATCCTTTGAAAGAGTGAGAACTTCCTGGAAACCGGTCTGGATAGCATTTGAATATGAAGGCCATATTGCTGAAGGTCCTCTTGGTATTGACGTTGATAGCTGTGTAATGAACTCTGACATAATAGGATCATTTGTCCAGTATGTATCTTTAGCTGCTTCTGTCTTGGGAGGGAATGAACCATACTGCTTCATAGCCTGAACCATAACCTCTGTCTTGTTATAGTATTCAAGGAATGCCTTAGCGCCCTCCATATTATCCTTTTTAACAGCGCCCATGTTTTCTCCACCAAGTATGGATGTTGCCTGTCCTGCTGATGCATCTTTTTTAGGAAGTACTGTCACGCCATAGTTAATATCAGGTGCATCCTTGGCAATTCCGGGTACTTGCCATGGTCCGTTCTGCATCATTGCAATGTTTCCTGCTTCCCAGTTATAGCATACATCTGACTGTGCCCAGTTTACGCATTCCTTAGACCATGAACCATCTTTTATCATATCCTGCATAAGTACATATGCATCTTTACCATTTTCAATGTCTGTGTATGAACCACCTGCGGTATATAGCCACTGCAGACACTGGAATGTTCCCTCATCAGTTCCGATAGCAGCATTACCAAATCCGGTTACACCATAATCTGTAAGCTTCTTTGCCATTTCATGGAATTCTTCCCAGGTAGTATTCTCATCCGGATAAGCAACTCCTGCTGCATCAAGTATATCTTTGTTGTAAAACAGTGCCGTACAGTTTGTTGCAAAAGGAAGGCCATAATGTTTTCCATCCATCATCGTGGAATTCATAGGTCCTTCGATATATTCAGACCAGTCAATATCCGCATCTGAAATATCACCAAAAAGATCCATAGAGATAAATGACGCCATATCGCAACCATCAAGAATTACCACATCCGGAAGCTCGCCTGATGCTATACCGAGGGTAAGCTGTTTTTCATAATCAGCAAACGGTACATATGTGTGAGTAGCTTCATACTTATCCTGTGATGAATTAAAGCCTGTGAGCAGTGTATCCATCATTTCTTTTTGTGCATCGGTCTCAAAATAGTCCCAAATAACTACCTCTTCTTTTCCTGATGCCGACTTGGCTGTTTCAGAATCACTGATCTGAGTAGTTTCGGTTTTTTCTGCAGCAGGATCATTCGTTGCAGCGCCCTCAGGAGCGGAACTTGAACCACCACAAGCGGTAAGGACAGATGCTGTCATTGCCATTGTTGCCATGACTGATACTAGCTTTTTGTAACCCATAAAAATACCTCCCTTTAGTTTGCCTGTTACACATCATTTTGATGTACCGGAGATGCTCTCATCTCCTTCTAACAAGTATTCTAAGAGAGGTTTTAATATTAAAAAATTCCAATTATTTAAAAAAGGTGGAAATAATTCATATAAGTTATTCCCTATTTCATATAGGCTTGCCTAATTATTCTGCAGGATGCGCTCCTCATTTCGCGAGGGCCTGGTCCGATACGATTCCCGTTTTTCTGAAGAAAAACAGGAATCTATAGCGTTTCTAGTTTTTAATAGATTAGTCTTGCAGCTTCTTCACATGTCATCTCACCTGTAATAACCTTTAAAAAACCTTCTGTCAGACTATTAGAAATATTACTCCATCCATCTATATCAGTCCTCGCAACAGCACTATCCATCTGAGCCATAACGATTTCAAGTTCAGGCTTCTTTGAAATCAGATTTTTAGCTGATTCAATCCTGCTGGGTAATAAATCCGCTATCTCACAAAAATCCTCTATGCCACCTTTTTCAGCACAATATTTTATAAACTCTATTGCTCCTTCTGTATTTTTTCCCTTAATTATCCCGAGATTCTCTCCCCCAAGAACCACGCTGTTTCTTTTATTTGCAGGCATAGGAACCATCTCATATTCGACTCCGGCGGCATCCAGCATAGAATATATCCATGGTCCGTTCTCCATCATGGCAATATCTCCATCGATGAATCTTCTTGCAACATCTGTCTGAGAATAATTTATACAATCTGCCGGCATACATCCGTCAAATACAAGTCCCGATAGAAGTTCATATGTTCTTTCAACCGCTTCCTCTGTAATAAGGCCTTTCTTATCTGTTGCTGACAATATCCAGTTCCCAAGCTGAAAAGCTCCCTGCTCAGCATCAATTGCGCTCATGAGGAATCCGTAGTTTCCATCTTTTGACAATACATGAGCAGCTCTATCAAATTCCTCCCATGTTGATGGAGGCCTAATCTTTGCCTTTTTCAAAAGATCAGGCCTGTATATCAGACACACATTGTTACTGTTAAATGGTACTCCGTAATATTTATCCTCATATTTTATAGTTCCCACAGCTGTTGGAAAATAATTCTTCTCCAAATCCAGTTTGTCTGCATACTCTGTGATATCCTCAAACATCCCAAGCTGAATAAAACGCTGCATGTCAGGATTATCTATTATCACAAGATCAGGTAATTCCTGCTCTGTATAAGCTCTCGATATCATCCTGACAAATTCTGTGGTGGGAACATGTTCCCACTTTATCTCATATCTATCCTGATTTTCATTGAAGGATTTCGTAACCTTATCCAGCCCCTCTTTTTGTGCATCAGTCTCGTAATATGACCATAATAACAATTCCTCTTTCTGGGTTATATCCTCCATATTCTCTTTATTCAACTGATCAAAATGACATCCTGCTAATAAAACCACACAGAAAAAGGACATAAATAGCCCAATAAATTTCCACCGTTTACGTTTTTGCCGTACTCCACACATATTTCCCCCCCATTTTTATGTCATCCTGAATTCCTTTGGTGATACTCCTTCAATATCCTTGAATACCCTGTTGAAATATTTAGTATCAGAGAATCCTACTTCTTCAGCTACTTCATATATCTTTTTATCAGTACTTCTAAGCAACCGTTTCGCATGACTTACCCTGAATTTATTTACAAAGGATGGGAAATTAACATTCATCTCCCTGTGGAATAATGTACTTAAATACTCCGGAGTGATTGAAAGATAACTTGCTACTTCCTCCTGTGATATCCTTTCACTGTAATGCTCACGAATGTATGAAATAGCCTTTAGAAGTGTATAATTGCGTATATTTTCTCTTTCCTCACCCCTTGCAAGAAGCAGATTTCCCTGCTCATTTATCGCTTTTATTATTTTCTTTACACTGCAAGCCTTACTTATTTTTGAAAGGGTATCACACTCTGTCAGCTGTCTCATTTTACTCGGCCACATTTTTGAAGCGAGCTGAACAATATTATTGGATATACTTTGAACGGCCACTTTTACGGAAAATGGATCATATTTACCCTGGCTTATAGTTCTCTCCATATCCAGACATAAACTATTCCAATCTTCTTGTAACCCTTCAACCAGTATCCTTTCTATTTTTTTATCTGTTTCTTGCGAATACTGGTAAACAGGAAAATCTTTTCCTTCATAATCATCCCTTGTGATAATTCTGCTCCCATTTATCGCCATATTATAGATAATATTCTTACGTAGTTTGTCTCCAACTTTGCCCAATTCCCTTACACTAAATACTTTCTCAAAAATCCATGAGCATTCAATATTAACAATAGATGTCCTACGCTGTATGAGTGCCTTCATTTCGTCATCATTTTCAATCGTATTATAGAGAAGAAACACTCTTTTATTATCATCTAAATACACAAAGGAAATTGAATCATTAAACCTTTCCTCAATCAGTTCACAGTCAATAGCATCCTCAAATCCGGCATATACAAGATATAACGGTTTTCCCTCTTCAACCTGAAGTACATTTCTGGCTTTATCAATGTTTTCATCTGTCAGCTCAAATGCTCCGGAAAGTATCGCCTTAAGATACACAGACGGGTCTGCACTCATTTGAGTAGCTTCTACCTTTATCTTTTCATTTACCACAGAAATCACTCTGTTAACATCATCTACTGTAATAGGTTTTAAAAGATAATCATCTGCTCCATAGCTTATTGCTCTTTTAGCGTAATCAAACTCAGCATAACCAGTCAAAATAATGCTGTGACACTTTATCCCTTCATTTTTAATGGCCTCAAGCATATCCAGGCCATCCATCTCAGGCATTTGAATATCTGTAATTACCAAGTCAGGTTTTTGTGCTTCGACCATAGAAAGTCCTTCATTCCCATTCCGGGCCTTTCCTATAACCTCAATCCCCTTTTGTTCAGACAAAAGTTTAGCCAAACCATTTCTTATCTTGATCTCATCTTCGACAATGATTACTCTCATCTTCTCCCTCAATCAGTAAATATGTGAACTATAAATCTCCCTTAATCAGTTCCATGCGCAAATTATAAGTCTCAACTGATTAGTCAGATACGCAAATCATAAGTCTCTATTAATCTGTCAAATACACAAATCATATGGAATATAAAGCACTATCTCTGTACCTATATCTTCAACACTATTTATAGTCCAGTGTGCATCATTCCCATAGTATATAACCAATCTGGAAAAAGCATTCTTTAGGCCTATTCCCTTTTTACCATCAAATTCTCCGTTCAATATCCACTCTCGATCCAACAGTTTTCCAAGTAGTTCTTCTGAGAATCCTTTTCCGTTGTCCTCTATACTAATCTGCAAATAGTCAAAGCTCTCTGACACATCGAAGTGCACCGTTAGCTCACCGCCATACTCCATTCCCTCAAATCCGTGAATAATTGCATTCTCCACAAAAGGCTGTATAAGGAGTTTATGAAGCTTCAAGCGCTCTGTTTCGTGACCTACTATCACACTATAACTAAATGCATCCTCATATCTGATACTTTGAAGTTCAAGATAACGTCTTAAAAAATCAGCCTCAATGGCTATAGTCGTCTCTGCATCAGTTTTACTGACTGAATGCCTTAGAATCAATCCAAGATTACTAACTGCTTTGCTGATCTCATTCTCCCCATGGTCAATTGCCATCCAGTTAATTGAATCAAGTGTATTATAGAGAAAATGTGGATTGATCTGCGCTTCAAGCGCTCTTATCTCAGCATGTCTCTGCTTATCCTTAGCATCAGAAACCTCGTTTAAAAGTTGTTCGATCCTCTCTGTCATCAGATTAAAGTTATTGCCGATAATTCCAAATTCATCTTTACTTTCAAGTGATATTCTTTCCTTAAGATCTCCATTCTGTACTTTTTTCATTCCGGAAACAATTGTCTGAACAGATCCGTTGAGATTCCTTATCGTATAAATTATGATCACACCAACCATTGCAAGAATCATCAAACTTATCAAAATCATATATACCTGACTTTTTCTAAGATCTTTAAGCATATAATCTTCATCATAAGCATTAATAAACTTCCATCCGGTTGCTTCGTCCTCATATTCATTAATTGCTATTCGTTTACTGTTTTTCAGATATCCGCTTTCTGCTATAAGAGACTTAAAATCGTCAACAGATGTGGCAATATATTCTTTACTGGGATAAGAGATTACTTTTCCGTCTTCTGAGGTTATGAATGATACTCTGTGATGAAGGTCGTCCTCTTTACTGCTGCATATAATATCCAGCGCCTTTTCATCTATTGTCATTACTACCGTTGCAATGCTTCCCTTATCCAGCTTATCAAAATCAAACATTCTTTTCGAAACATGATAATAATAACTGTTTCTGTCATCCTCATGAAATTTCATGGTAGGAGTGATAACCATTCCCGGACTGTTTTCAACGTCCTTGTACGGCGGTGCTATACGCATATCAGAAAACTTATCCCAAAGATTATGAAGAGAGGAGTCTGTACTTATATCATAAATAACTGTCTCACCATTTGCACAAATAATACTGATACATCTCACATATTCCATCGTGCTTATATACTGCTTAAGTCTTTCCCTTATGACATTTTTAGCAAAAGCCTTTCTGGTCTCTGTCCCATTAAAAAGAACATTGGTCTGCTTAATGATCTCTTCATCAATATATATCTGATATAAAAGGTTTGTATAATTTTCCAGGCTAAGATTTGTCTGTTGTGAAATACCAACAAGATCATTGAGAATAATTTTATTGATCTGCTCTGTCATGTTCTTTCTTGTCTGAGCAAAATGAGCAATCTGTAAAAGAATAATAGGGATAATAGATATAATTAAAAATATAAGAATCAGTTTATGACCAATTTTCAGATCATTGTATTTTTTAGCAATTCGCCGCACCAACATATTTTCCCCAATCCCCATAAACGAAATAATCTAAAATAATTTTAAATCCCTGTTACGTCATCGTAAAGTAGTCTTTATTCAACTTTCGGTAAATACATTGTTACTGTTCACACCTTACGGTGCTCACAGCAACTGGATTTGCCCATTCCAGTTGCCTTCGGCAAAGGGGCAAATCCTATATTCAAGACGTAGAACATTCTCACGCTCAGCGCAGCAAGTGCGCAGAGCTGTCTGAACAGTAACAATACATTACTTCTAACAGGAAAAAGTTTTTGCTACAAAATCCTCTTATCAAAACAAAAAGCAGCGTACCGTAATGGTATGCTGCTTAATATTATTCAACAGAATCCTTGTATTCTCCGTATCCTTCTTTATCCATATCATCATATGGAATAAACTTAAGAGAAGCTGAATTTATACAATATCTTAATCCACCTTCTGCAACAGGTCCGTCATTAAACACATGCCCAAGATGTGAACCGGCTTCACTGCTCCTTACTTCAGTCCTCATCATTCCAAGTGATAAATCAACACTTTCAGATACTACATCATCATCAATAGGTTTCGTAAATGCAGGCCATCCGCATCCTGAATCATACTTATCACTTGAAGAAAATAAAGGCTGTCCGCTAACTATATCTACATAAATCCCTTTTTCAAAGAAATTATCATATTCTCCTGTAAATGCCCTCTCAGTAGCAGCATTTTGAGTAACCTCATATGACAGCTCTCCGATTCTGTTCCTTAATTCCTTCTTAGTCTCCTTTTTTCGCTCTTTTTCAAGCTTGAACATTTTCTGCGGAATATGACAATATCCACCAGGATTTTTCTCAAGATAATCCTGATGATATTCCTCTGCAATATAAAAATTCTTAAGTGGCTCAACTTCTACAGCAAGTTTTTGTCCTATTTTCTGCTCCTGTTCATCGTAGACTGCAGTGATTTCACCTACTTGATTATCATCTGTATAGTAAATCCCTGTCCTATACTGAATCCCGTTATCATTCCCCTGCTTATTTACTGATAAAGGATCTATGACCATAAAATAATAGTTTAAAAGCTCTGAAAGAGACATTCTGCTTTCATCATAGGTTACCTTTACTGTTTCGGCGTGTCCACTACCATTACATACATCCTGATAACTTACATTTGTATCCGGTCCATTCGCATAACCAACTTCAGTATCTATGACTCCATCAAACTGATCAAAATATTTTTCGACGCCCCAAAAGCATCCTCCGGCTAAATAAATTACACGCATATCTTCCTCCGAATAAGTTATTGTTTCCCTATTTTCCTGCACTTCTGCCGTACATCCACTTAACAATGAAAATACTGATGTCATCAAAAGAGTAGCTAATCCTTTTTTACCTAATTTACTCTTCATACATATTATCCTGATTATATAATAGTTGATCACAGTTAATAATATCCAAACCGTTACACATTTTGTACTATTACATTTAATGCAATTAATATACTTCAAGTTTATCCCGTTGTCCATATTTAATATCAATTACTAAACAACTGATCTTTTAGTTCTAGTGCTACTGTCATCAAATACCTCGACTTTATTACTTGTCTAAATTGTCTTCTGATGCGTTGTCGTCAATCGCCGTACCGCCCGGTACGACTCATTCCTCCGCCTTGCATAAGAACAATTTATACTTCGTAAAAAGTCGAGGTATTTAATGACAGCAGCACTAGCACATCATGTTGACATCATTTCTTGGATGATGTAGTATTTATATCACAGCACATAGTTTTTATTACTACGTCTAAAGGAGTCAATATGCAGATATCATTAAGAGAACCCGGCAGTTCACTTACACATTTAGCCGCAATGTTTCTGACGGCTGGAGCAGGTTTACCGTTATTATTGAAGGCCGCTGATTTTGGTAAGATATATGTACTTGCAATGCTTATTTTTGTAGTAAGCATGATTCTTCTTTATGGATCCAGTGCCTTTTATCACGCTATAACCTTATCTCCACAAATAATACGCATATTTAGAAAAATCGATCATTCAATGATCTTCATTTTGATTGCTGGTTCCTATACCCCTGTATGCATTATTATTCTTAATCCAACCATTGGAATGTCACTTTTAATTGCAGTTTGGACTCTGGCATTTTTAGGTATTCTACTTAAGCTTGCATGGATCAATTGCCCGTTGGCTATCATCTACTATATATATCGCCCTTGGATGGAGTGCTATTCTTGTTATGAAACCAATCTATACAACTATTAGCCATCAAGCCTTTATATGGTTACTTACAGGAGGTATTATCTATACTCTTGGTGGTATTATCTATGCTCTGAAACTAGAAAACTTTAATAAGAAGCATCCTTATTTCAGCTCACATGTCATCTTCCATCTCTTTGTTATGGCGGGAAGTTTCTGCCACTTTATTTTCATGTATCAATATCTACTTTAATGCCTGTGAAAATGGATGTCTGAAATCCAACTAAATCTCATATATGACAAAAAAGAAGCTAACGAAATATATCTCATTAGCTTCTTTGAATCTCATATAATAAATGAACTGTTATCTGTACCTTCAAAACCGAACACTGAATACTTCATCTTTGATCCGCTTTTTTCGTTCTATATCCATATTGGACAAGCCCTCGACCTATTAGTACACATCAGCTGAACACGTTACCGTGCGTACACCTTGTGCCTATCTACCTCATAGTCTCTAAGGGGTCTTACTGCTAATGCAGGGATATCTCATCTTGAGGGGGGCTTCACGCTTAGATGCCTTCAGCGTTTATCCCTTCCGGACTTGGCTACCCAGCCTTATGCATCTGGCGATGCAGCTGATACACCAGCGGTCCGTCCATCCCGGTCCTCTCGTACTAAGGACAGCTCCTCTCAGATATCCTACGCCCGCGCCGGA